>NZ_JAWRVK010000002.1:0-246118 GCF_036663575.1 Halalkalibacter flavus | reverse complement strand
GGTGGCGATAGCGAAGAGGTCACACCCGTTCCCATGCCGAACACGGTCGTTAAGCTCTTTTGCGCCGATGGTAGTTGAGGGATTCCCTCTGTGAGAGTAGGACGTTGCCAGGCAGATAAAAGACAATCCATTGGATTGTCTTTTTTTTATATGCATAAACAGAATGCTCAAGGCGCTGAAGAGCTCTGTTCTGGAGGAACGATATCTTCCTGGAATAGTTCGTGATTACTAAGTGAGTAAACTTCTTGAAAGATCTCGTCCCTAAATGTCGTTACGACAGAAAGATAGAGAAATTGAAGAGTAAATCCTTCACTTCGGACAGAATATCCAGGTAGTTGAACAATATTCCCCTAAAGTCACAATAGCACCATAAATTATATCTAGAAATCGGAGACTTCAGGTAAGAAAAAGTCTAAAAACATATTGTTTAGTAAATCAATCTAGTTTTCTTCCTATACATATTGCTGTTTTTCTGTTTATCGTTTACTATAGTTTGGTTGACGACATAGGAGGGCATTATGAATCTACAATCAGTAATTGTATCAGTTAGTGTTATGGCTATCATAATGATTATTGGATTTTTACTTGAGCGTAAAACAAAACCGGCCATTGAAGCTAAGCAATTAATTATTCAAATATTAGTTATTTTGGCTGTTCCAAGTGTGATATTAAATGCAATTTTTCAAACGGAGATAACCGATAAGGTTCTTTCTCAAATGGGTTTGATCTTTTTATTTTCTGTAACTATTAATTGTCTAGGTATTCTAATAGGGTTAGTGGTTGCTAAAATTAGTGGATTTACTTCTTTAAAAGCAAGGCAAATTGCTGTATTAGCTGGGTTAGGAAATACAGGCTTTATTGGCATCCCACTGTGCGCAAGTATATTTGGACCAATGGGGGGATTGCTAGCTTCAATTTTTGATGCCGGAATGAGTTTGACTGCTTTTACGGTCGCTGTCATACTCTTGCAAGAAAAAATGAAGTTTTCCTTGGCTAACTTTAAACCATTATTAAATCCACCTGTTATCGCTATTACCTTTGGATTGCTTTTTACGATAAGTGGGTTCGAAGCACCGAGTTTAATCAAACAGGTTTCAGCGACTCTAGCTGGAATAGCTGCACCATTGGCGATGTTATATGTAGGTCTTTTAATTCCATCTATTTTTGAAAAAAATAAAGATGTTGAGAAGCTACAAATAAAAAATGTTGCTCTACCTATTTTTCTAAAACTTCTATTTATGCCTGTTGTAACATTACTCATAATGAAAGGCATACCTATTGATTCTTTTATGAAAGAGTTAATTATTATTCAATCTGCGATGCCGACATTAACACTCGCAACGGTCTTATTTGTGAGTTATTCAAATGGCGATCGTTCTGGCTTGATTACTGTTGTGACATCTACAGCTCTTTCATTGCTAACCATTCCGGTCATAGCTTTCTTGATACAAATGTTCTTGTAATTCTTGATCCAATTCAAAAATAATTGATTTAAGGCAAAAGGGGCTGTCCTAAAAGTCCGGAATAGAGGAGGCAATGGCTCCGTTCGCTACGCGCCGTGAGTGTGTAACCCACTCCTCTCAAGGCTTTAAAAAAATGTAGCGACTCCGCTCATTGCTTCGGGGGTGTCTCAAAAGGTCAAGAACAGACCTTTTGAAACACCCCCCTTTTAAATTTGCCGTAAAATTGGAGTTTAACTTACTTTTCTAGCTGATTTAGCCTTGCGCTCGCTCGTTGATATTTTAAATTGAAGTCTTTGGCAATTGAGCTGTTTATTACAATTAGAATTCCTACTTTGACCAACATGAGTGATAAAAAAAAACGATGGGATAAAGTGTCTCGCCTAAATAGACAGAAGATTGAAGGACCTCAAAAACCGGGATAAGAAAATTACATTGATATTTTTCCTACACTATTATATTTCATTAGTGTTCCAAAGAACAAAGCAACAGCAGACGATAGTTAGTTGAGCCCTTTTTTTACAAATAGGCATTTCTATAGATAGAAGCAATAGATTGTTATCGTTCATTTGAATACACTATAGTAGAGAGTCAAATAAATGACCAATATGTCTAGAAAGAAAGGTGAGTACAATTTTTGTTTATCGTGAGTGGCTGAAGAAGAATAAAGAACAATTCATAGAAACGTATCAACATCTCCACTCGATTGCAGAAATTAGTTGGGAAGAAAAAAAGACAACTGAATTTATATGCCAGCAATTAAAGGAAATAGGAATCCCGTTCTCAACTTTTTCTGATCATACGGGAGTTGTGGCTAGATGGCCAGGCGATAAAGATGGACCTGTCGTTGGTATTAGAGCCGATATTGATGCCTTATGGCAAAATGTAGATGGAACTTGGAAGGCTAACCATTCTTGTGGGCATGATGCGCACTCAACAATGGTACTTTATGCAATCAAAATGTTAAAAGAGCTTGGGTTTAGTCCTCCCGGTACAATTAAGATTATTTTTCAACCAGCTGAGGAAACGGGAAAAGGGGCTAAGGCATTAATTGAAAAAGGTGTCGTCGATGACGTTACTTATCTTATGGGAATACATGTTAGACCCATTCAAGAATTACGTGTAAGACAAGCGTCACCAGCCATTTATCACGGGGCTACGATGGTGTTAAAAGGAAAAGTAACAGGAATACAATCACATGCAGCTAGGCCACACCTTGGGATTAATGTACTCGATTCGATTGCGGCTATAATATACGCAATTAATTCCATTAAACTAGATCCGATAATCTCAAGTTCAGCTAAAGTTACAATGGTTCAGACAGAAGGAAAGAACATGAATATTATCCCTGATGAGGCGCTATTTGGTATTGATTTACGTGCTGAGACGAATGAAGCTATGAATGTGTTAGCTGAGAAAGTAAAGAAGGCTGTTAGTGCTGCTGCTAGTATTAATGGGTCTGAGGTAGAACTAGAAACCATAGCATCTACTGTTGCGGCTGTTCCTAATCGTTTTATGGAAGATGTAGTAGCTGAGGCGATTGAAGAAGGGCTGGGGTGTGATGGTGTGACTTTGCCACTAGTGACACCAGGTGGAGAAGATTTTCACTTTTATGCAGTTTGTAGGCCGAACATACAGGCAACAATGGTTGGTCTTGGAGCAAACTTAGAACCAGGACTTCATCATCCTAAGATGACGTTTGACTTATCAGCTTTAGAAGATGGGGTCGTTATTTTAGCAAGATCATTAGAAAAAGTCTTTGAGAAAGTTCGTTCGTAAATAACATACGAAAAGAGCGTCATTTTCATGACGCTCTCTTTCTAGAAAGGAGAGGAAAATGAATCAGCGTGATGCTTGTCTAGGTGATGCGAGCAAAACAACACCAAACCAATGCTGATCGAAAAAGCTTGCCTCATTGCTGAGGTTAGTACATCATATGTAAGAATGAGAGGAAAGGAATAAATATATGCGGAACTGTAGAAAGAACAAACGAATGTACTAATACATTTGTGTAGGAGGAAAAACGAACTATGGAACATAGACGAAGACTTCGCGATATAGGAATCAGGATTGGGAGATTTGAGACAGGCGATTTAAACTCGATTACGGACATTCAAGGTGTCAAAGTGGGCCATAAGACCATTAAAGAAGACTTACATAACGGTAACTCAGTTAGAACAGGTGTGACAGCCATATTGCCTCATTCGGACAATTTATTTAAAGAAAAAGTGATCGGTAATTCGTATGTGATTAATGGTTTCGGAAAAACAACAGGGACGATACAGATTGAAGAATTAGGAGTAATTGAAAGTCCCATTATGCTTACAAACACCCTTTCTGTCCCTGCTGTAACAGAGGGAACAATTCGTTATTTATTAGACCAAAATGATGATATTGGTAGTGTTACAGGAACCGTAAATGTTGTTGTCGGGGAATGTAACGATGGTTTTCTAAACGATATCCGTGGGATGCATGTGAGACCTGAGCATGCAATAGAAGCAATTACGTCTGCAAGTAAGGATGTGGTTGAAGGCTCTGTTGGCGCAGGCACGGGTATGTCTTGTCTTGGTTTTAAAGGAGGGATTGGGACAAGCTCGAGAGTGAAAACTGTTGACGGAACTAATTATACCCTTGGCGTACTTGTATTAAGTAATTACGGAAAAAAAGAGGATATTCTTATGCCAGAGTCTAATAAACGGTTACATAAGAGTTCTGAAGGAGCAAACCTTCCGGACGGATCCATTATGATCATCATGGGTACAGACGCTCCTTTTAATGAGCGCCAATTACAGCGGATTTCAAAAAGAGCTGCTTTCGGTCTTTCAAGAACAGGATCTGCTGCTGCTCATGGAAGTGGAGATATTGTTATTTCCTTTTCGACGGCTCATCGAATACGGCACTACCCTAGTAAACTTAGGCAATCATTCTCGTTTTTTGTAGAAGATGGTCCAATTATTTCTGATTTTTTCGAGATGGCTGTTGAGGCTGTTGAAGAGGCGATTTGGAATTCATTGTGTAAGGCAACGACGGTAATTGGTCAGAACGGAAATAAACGAGATGAATTTCCTTATCATTTATTTAAGTGAAGAAAGGTTGGAATGAAACATGCGATTTGTGACGTATGAAGTAGATGGTAACACGTTATTTGGAGTGAAATTAGAAGATGCAGTTATTGATTTATATGAACTTTCAAAGGAGTTACATAATGGAGTTGCTCCTGACTTCTTGAAGGATATGAAATCATTCATTCAAGCTGGGACTGATGCTTTCCATTATGTAACGGAGTTAGTAACTAAACTTAAGGAAATTGGTAATATGAATGCTCACTTTTTAAGAAAAATAGAAGATATAAAATTGCTCTCCCCAATTGAGAACCCAGGGAAAGTTGTTTGTGTTGGTAACAATTATATGGATCATTGTCGTGAGCAAAATGTCGATCCTCCGAAACAACCACTTATATTTTCAAAATGGCCGTCATGTATTATTGCAAATGGTGAGGAAATTGAATTACCAGAAGAATCAAAGCAAGTGGACTTTGAAGCAGAACTAGCTGTTGTAATCGGTAAAGGTGGCAAACATATATCTGAAGAAGAGGCAGAAGAATACATATTTGGCTATACGATTATGAATGATGTGAGTGCTAGAGATGTTCAATTTGGTGATGGACAGTGGGTAAGAGGAAAATCTTTTGATACTTTTGCTCCACTAGGCCCTGTTCTTGTTAGCAAAGATGAGATAGCTAATCCTCAAGATTTACATATTAAGCTAGATGTGAATGGGCAAGTGTTGCAAGATTCGAATACAAAGCATATGATCTTTTCCGTTCCCTACATCATTTCGTATTTATCAAAAGGTTTCACGTTTGAACCTGGTGATATAATTGCGACAGGAACACCTCATGGGGTAGGAGTGTTTCGCAATCCGCAGGTTTTCTTAAAGGGTGGAGATGTGTGCACAATTGAGATTGATCAAATTGGTACGCTGCAAAATAAAGTGAAAGAATAAAGATAGTAAGCTCTGACGCTTAACGTTTAGAGATTCTCGTTTTAAATTGCTATAAAAAGGAGGGAAAGATGACCAGTTCATCTTTCCCTCCTTTTAAATCGACTGTTTGTTTTGGTAGCTCTTAATTGTTGCATTTTTTTAGAAATGCTTTGTTTTGATTTTGCTGTTTGTTCATGATCAATTTTAAGGTCTTGGATTGTACTACCATCTAAATTAATTGTAAACCAAGTTCCTTCATTACTTGCTTTGGGCAATTGAGCAAGGTCAATGATAAATTCTTTTCCTAAACTTTCCACTAAAATCACTGCTTTCTGTTGATCAACTATACGGTCTAACACACCTTTTACCATTTTTTATCCTCCCATACATGCTAGATTCTCTGTTTTAATTTCAGCTATTCTAGCTGGACCAATCCCGTTTATTCTTGCTAAGTCTGAAATGTCTTCAAACGGCCGCAAGTCAATTAATTGAGAAGCTCGTTCCGTGCCAATATGGATAATATTTTCTATTTCAGACGCAGATGCACTGTTAATATCGATGCAATTAGCTTCGTTATCTATTTTTGTATTTTTTGTCGAATCGTTTGATTCTACTGTTGAGTCCAATGTGTATTTAGTTTTATTAGTTTCTACGTCATAGTTTTGACCATCAGTTGAGACGATAATCGTTCCATGAACAAAGGTGGTGTATAAATTAATTTTTGCATTTTCAACTCTAGAGACGACTTCATCGTGAGGATGTCCATACTGATTGTCTATCCCTGCTGAAATGATGGCTACCTCAGGATTCACTGCTTCTAAGAACGCAGGAGTCGTCGATGTACTAGAACCGTGATGCCCAAGTTGTAGAATGGTAGAATCTAACTGATGGCCTCGATCAATCATAGCTTGCTCTGTTTGTTCCTCAGCATCTCCGGTAAAAAGAAAGGAAACTTCACCATACGTTACACGAAGAGAAATGGATCCTTCATGTATATCACCTGTTAATTGAGCCGGGTTTATGACTTCAATAACAAGTGGACCAATGTCATACACTTCACCAGCTCGTGGCTCGTGATAATCAACACCACTCTCAATAATGGCATTAAGTACTCTTTCAAAGGTTTGTGAGGTAGTCTCATCTCCAGACATCCAAACTTCTGTCACGTCAAATTGTTCTAGTATTTGATCCATTTGTCCTATGTGATCAGCATGAGGATGAGTACCTATTAAAATATCAATATGGGAGATTTCTTCTTTTTGCAAATAGGAAACGACATCAACCGAATTCCAATTCCCAGCATCAATTAAAATATGGTAGGATTCGGTTTCGTCTGAAAACTCAAGTAGCGTTGCATCGGCTTGACCAACATTAATAAAATGAACGAGAAATTCATTCACCTGGTCGTTAATGAACTGGGCTCCATCGTTATTGCTTGAACTTACCTCAGGTGCGGTATTTACTGTACTTTGTTCCGTTGATGGTTGGGTTCCACAAGCAGTTACAAGTAATACAGCAACAAAACATAAAATGAATAATATCCTTCTCAGCATGCGTAACCTCCTAGATGACTGACTCTTTCGCCCTTCTAAGTATATCGAACATTTCTTTATTATGCACTAGCTCAGGCCGGAATTTTCCCAGTAAATGAGACTACACTTTGGCTATAAAGAATAACATTTGTCTTGTTGGATAAAGTAGGAATAATGCTGAAAGGTAAGGAGTTTTTCTTTATGAGCGAACATAAACCATTGAATGATAAAGTTGCTATCGTAACAGGCGGATCTTCAGGAATAGGAAGAGCAAGTGCCATTCAACTAGCGAAAAAGGGAGCGAAGATTGCGCTAGTTGATCTAAAGGAAAAGAATGCAGGAAAAGTGAAGGAGGAAATAGAGAGCTTTGGTGGGGAAGCCATTGTTACAGATACAGATGTCTCTGATGTATTGAGGATGGAAGAGAGTTATTATCAAGTTTTAAAGAAATGGGGACGATTAGATATCGTCTTTGCTAATGCTGGCATTAATGGAAAAGTAGAACCTATTGAAGATTTAAGTGCTGAAGATTGGGACCAAACGCTAACGACCAATTTAAAAAGCACGTTTCTCTCTGTTAAACTGGCTATTCCTCATATGAAAGAAAATGGTGGCAGTGTGATTATTACTAGCTCAATTAACGGAACGCGAACATTTAAAAATTTTGGAATGTCTGCTTACAGCACATCAAAAGCGGGACAAGTAGCATTTGGGAAAATGGCAGCATTGGAGTTAGCTAAGTATCGGATTCGTGTCAATATCATTTGTCCAGGTGCAATTGAGACAAATATTGGAGAAAATACATTCCCTGATAATGAAGAATTAAACAAGATTAAAATTCCTATCGAATACCCAGAAGGTTCGCAACCATTGGAACATCACGCTGGGAAATCAGAACAGGTAGCGGACTTAGTCTATTTCTTAGCTTCTGATGCATCTAGCCATATTACTGGAAGTCAAATCTTCATTGATGGAGCAGAATCTTTATTGTAAATGGTATTCTTAAATTAGAATCATCGATTGAAATTTTCGGTGGTTCTTTATATTATTCATTTTTTCTATCAGTCTATAATCATGTATAATGATGATAGATTAAACAGTAAGGAGTTTTACAAAAGATGAATGATTTACGAAGCGATACAGTAACAAAACCAACAGAAGCTATGAGAAGAGCGATGTACAAAGCTGAAGTTGGTGATGATGTATATAGAGAAGATCCAACAATAAATAAATTAGAGGAGCTAGCCGCTGACTTGTTAGGGAAAGAGGATGCTTTGTTTGTCACAAGTGGAACCCAAGGAAATCAGATTTCAGTACTGACTCATTGCGTTTCTGGGAACGAGGTGTTACTAGAAAAAGATTCTCATATTTTTTATTATGAAGGTGGGGCTATTTCTGCGTTTGCAGGAGTTCAAACAAGAACGATTTCTAGTGATAAAGGGGCAATGGACCCTGCAGATATTCAAGCTGCTATTCGAGGAAATGATATACATGAGCCAGAAACAGGCTTAATCTGTTTAGAGAATACACATAATCGTTGGGGGGGAGCGATTGTACCTGTAGCGAATATGAAAACTATTTTTGAAGTGGCTTCACATGCCTATGTACCAATTCACCTTGATGGAGCACGTCTCTTTAATGCGGCAGTAGCAGAACGTAAATCGGTTAAAGAATTTACAAAGTATACAAATACGGTTCAAATATGTTTATCAAAAGGCCTTGGAGCGCCAGTTGGTTCAATTATTGCAGGAAGCAATGAGTTTATTGGAAGGGCAAGAAAATGGAGAAAACGATTAGGCGGAGGTCTCCGCCAAGCAGGAGTATTAGCTGCTCCAGGCATCATTGCATTAACAGAAATGGTTGATCGTTTGGCAATCGACAACGAGAATGCAAAACATTTAGCAGAAGGCATAAAAAACATTCCAGGATTATCAGTTGCAAACTCTGTTGATACAAATATTGTCTTAGTTGATACATCAGAAAAAGGAATTCCTTCGAAAACATATGTAGAAAAATTGAAGGAGGCAGGAGTGTTAGCAGTTTCCTTTGGGCCGACAACGGTTAGGTTAACTACACATTATGATGTTACAAAAGAACAGATCGACGAAGCATTAGGAACGATACAAAAGATATAAAAGAGACCACTGAAAAGGTACGGTTTTTACCTTTTTTCAGTGGTCTTTAAACTAACCTTTTCTGTGCCTTTGTTACATTTTTATTTGGCTGTTTTCGTAACGATTGATGCTGTGAAGAAACGTTATTCTCGTAGTTAAATGTAGCGGAAGTCACTCGACTCCTGCGGGATGCAGAGGTAGGAGGCTCGGCACCTCCTTGCGGGTGCGAGTGGCTGGAGCGCAATGGAACGAACATGAGGAGAACACGTACCCAAACAACAATGTATGCGAAAACAGCCTTTTATTTACAACATTCCGATGAAGGAGGTTGTCCTGCTTCGACATGAAAACGGAGTTCGTTCTCTGTAAATAAAGATCTGCCATGAGTGTGTCCACCCAAATCTATTTTCTCCTTATTCATCAAAACCATTCCTTCATCCCAATTTATTTCCGTAATCCACGAAGTTATAGCGGAGCAAATTGTTTAGAAAGTAACCCACCCATTTCAATTTCGAGTAAGTCGATAGTCCACGTTTTATAATCAACGATGAGATCAGAAACAACTCCGACCTTATCATTTCGAGCATATGCATCAAAACCTTTTAGGGTCTTTAAATTTCTTAACTTAGTAGATAGAAACTAGTTTTTGCTTGCTAAAGGAACTCCATCTTTCATTCCTACTCCTATTCCTGTTATAGGTGTACCACTTAGATCTCCTTCGTTTAGAGAAGAAATGCCAAAGTCTTTCCAGCTTTCGTTCCAACCATAATAGGTAGATAATTTATTCTCGAATGCAAAAGAGATAGGCGAATGATTGTTTGGTTTTGGGCTATTTTTTATTTGTTCTTTCGTAACGTTTAGATCGATGATTCGTTCTTCCATATTTATGTTTGCGATTTCAGCCGGACTTAACAGCACTTTGCCTTCCAAAAACCATCTTCTCGTATCAAAAATGATATAGCGAATGGAGAAATGGATAGGGTCGAAATAAATATCGTCAATGGATCCTATGTCGCCATCTTTTGTGATGAGTGTAAAAGTAGTGAGGTTATTAGACTTGAGATACATTGGAATCTCCCCTTTTAAGAAGTTGTTTACTTATTCCCAAGAAAGAAGATTTTTAAACACGGAAAAATTCAATGTATGTTAAAGAATTTTAAAAATACATATATATAAAGCTTGAAAGTAGAGAGGCGGGATCATTTCATGTATAGGAACTCTTACAATACTCCGATGTCTTATGGACAAGAAAGAAACGTCAATCATCAACAACCACTCCTTAAAGTAATTGGAGAAGGGAGTGTAACAGCCGCTCCTGACCGAGTTCAAATTTTGTTGGGGGCAATTACAGAAGAGGCGACAGTTCAAAGTGCACAACAGGAAAATGCCACTATCATCTCAGCTGTTATCGAGGCAATCACTGGGTTAGGAGTTCCGCAGGAATCCATTCAAACATCAACGTATCGAATTGATCCACAATATGATTTCATAGAAGGTGAACAGGTTTTTCGGGGATATCGGGTTGCGCACATACTGCAAATTACATTAGATCAAGTTGAGCAGTCAGGGGCGATCATTGACGCTGCTGTACAACAGGGAGCCAATACAGTTCCGTCTATCACCTTTACTTTTCAGGATCCCTCTACCTTCTATCAAGAAGCACTTGTCGAAGCGATAGAAAATGCCAACCAAAAAGCAACAATTATGAGTAATACAATAGGGGTCTCGCTGAACCCAATTCCATTACGAGTTACTGAAATTAATAAGCAAGCTGCAGTTCCTTATCCAACCGTCTTGTCAGCTCAAGCTGCTGTAACTCCGATACAAGAGGGAGAGTTGACGATAACAGCTGCAGTCGAAGTAGAATTTACGTACTTTCCTTAGATCAAGTGCTAGTGAAAATTAAAGGTTGTCAATCAATGGGGACTATTGGTATCTTTATAATCAGACTAAAAAGATACCAGTGGGTGATGTTTTGTGAATCAACTTAGAGTATGGGTGTTACTAATATTAGCTACATTATTTTGGGCTGGTAACTATGTGTTTGGAAAGTATGTTGTTGCTGAGCTCACGCCCGTGTGGATTACATTTTCTAGATGGGTACTATCGTTATGTATTTTATTGCCGATCGCTATTTTCGTAGAGAAGCCAAACTGGAAGAAAGTTAGGGAGTCATGGATCCCCCTATTACTTTTAGGACTACTTGGAATCATAGGATATAATATTATTCTTTACACAGCATTAGGTTATACATCTCCAACCAATGCTGCATTAATTAGTGCCGTTAATCCAGGATTCATCGTCTTGTTTTCTGTTTTCATGTTAAAAGAATCATTGTCGAAAGTTCAAGTCGTTGGCTTATTTATTTCATTGATTGGTGCACTGATTATTATTATACAAGGAAATTTGTTTGGGATCTTTCAAATGGAGTACAACCGTGGGGACTTATTGATGATTGGAGCCGTTATCGTATGGACATTTTATTCGATAATTGGGAAACGAATATCCGTTCCACCTATTACAGCTACGGCTGTGTCTGCTCTTTTAGCAATGTTGGTTCTTGCGCCATTTGCTTTTTGGGAGGGACTTGAATTAACAAAAGTAAGTTCGATTTCAATCTACGGAATTCTCTATATGTTCATCTTTTCTTCTGTATGTTCCTTTGTATTTTGGAATATGTCTGTACGAAAAATTGGAGCCAGTCAGGCTGGGGTTTTTTTGAATCTTATTCCTGTTTTTACAGCACTGATTAGTTTGGCATTAGGGGAATCTATTTTAGCTGAACAAATACTTGGCGGCTTGCTAGTCTTTATAGGTGTCTATTTAACATCTGGGATGCTTGGGAATCGTGCTGCTCATATCAAAAAGAAAAATGAATACTCTAAGGGCGCATAACTGCAACAACAGTTACAAGCATAGTAGCTAAAATTATACATTGTCGTTATTAGAATCATAAAAGGAAAAGCATTCTACAAATAATTGTAGGAATGCTTTTTTTGTTTGTTCTTAGTAGATCTTCTCGAAATAAATAATGAAAAATTGACATATAAAAACGAGTTTCTTCTAGTTTTGTCATGTGCTTGATTGTGTAGTTCATTTCATAGTAGTCTTTTCATAAACTGATATGTTAGAGGAGATGACTTACTATGAATCGAATTCTTATTTCCATCTTAGGTGTAATCGTAGTAGGGGTAAGTTTATATTACATAGCTGTTAGTAATGGAGATGAAGGTGCAACAGCAGAACTTGAAGTAGAAGAGCTTGATCTAGAGGAGAATAGCGAAGAGACTGCAGAATCGAATGAGGTTGAACTATTGAATGAAGAAGAGATAGATTCGATCGTCGAACAACCAGTTGCATATCAAGAAAATCAGGAAAAGACTGTAAAAGAAATCATCGCAAAACAACACCATTATTTAAATAAATTGGCCGGATGGGGAAATGCAGACACTCTTGATTACGAAGCGTTACAAAATAATCAAGAGTGGCAGAAGCTTAAAAAAGATATCGAATGGTTGAAAGAAAGTGGATTTGCTGAATCAGTTGTTTTAACCGACATGGGCAATGCGAAAGAATTTATGAATGTAGCAAGTTCAGGTGATAGCAAATCATTGCTTTACTTACATCGTATTTTTCATGATTTAGATGCGGAAATCAACGATCAAGAGGTAGATAAAATTTGGAATGTTACACATGCTTTTGGGAATCAACCAGAACAAGATCAGTTACTTTCATACTTATCTACTGAACGAGGTGAATAACGACTTCTACTTAATAAAAGCGGTTTTCGTCTAGAAACATCCCCTTTAATGCTTTATGCTAGATTTAAAGATGAATAGAATAGCAGGTAGGGGTTATATATGAGAGAACGAAAATTGTTTAAATTTTTCGGTGCGAGATTAATTAAAACAGGAATAGCTGTGTTTCTAACAGCAAAGATTTGTTACTTGTTTGATTTACCTGTAGTGTTTGCGGTAATTATTGCGATTGCAACGATTGAGCCGACATCTTCTGATTCGATTAGAAAAGGAATGATACGTTTTCCAGCTGCATTAATAGGTGCAGGTCTTGCGATGACATTTACTTATTGGTTTGGGCAAACTCCTTTGACATTCACACTTGCGGCTGTTTTGACTATTTTTATTTGTATAAAATGCAAGTTAGAAGCGGGTGCTTTAATTGCGACTATTACGGCAGTTGCGATGATTCCTATCACATATGATCATTACTTTTTAACCTTTATAGAAAGAGTGGGAACAACAACGATTGGATTAATCATCTCAACGCTTGTAAATTTCTTTATATTACCAGCTAAATTTTCAACTGAAATTAAGGAACGGAATGATCGCTTATATCAAGAAACGGCAAAGCTTTTAAAGAAGAGAATTTATGAAATAGTTAACGAACAAAAAGCAGAATCCAGGGAATGTAAAAAAGAATATCAACGAATTACAAGTGAACTATCAAAATCCTTTCAACTATGTCAGTTTCAACGAGAAGAATGGAAATATCATCGTCATACGTGGAAGGAATTAAGAAGTTTCACTTATGAAACAAAAAAATTAGATGGATTACAGCAAATTCATTATCATTTAGGTCATATAATTTCTGTCCATATAAACAAAAATATGTTTACTAACTCTGATAAAGAATTGGTAAAACAAACGGTAAATTCAACCGTTCAATTTTTAGAATCATCTGGAGCAAAGCTTTCTCCAGATCACATAAAAAAAATAAGAGAACTTGATTCTCTTTTTTGGCATCCAAATAAGCAAACACAACAGGAAATGCAAAAATATCATCATCACTTTACACCAGAGACGGTTATTTTATTTGTGATCCTTTCTATTCATGATGTACTTGAAGAAATTGAACGACTTTCTAGATTTCAGATTGACAATCAAACATAAAAAAACTAGTAAAATAATAGAAGGAAAACATATTATAAGCAGTTGGAGAAATAACTAAATTGGTTAAGCTAATATGGAGGAACGTAATATGAGTTTACAATTTTATAATGGTACGAATTTTTGGAAGTCGCCATCGGGGTACAAGCCAGGTGAGCAAGTAACCAATACTCAAGTTACTGAAGTTGAGCAGCTGTTAGGGATTTCGTTACCTAGGAAATACGTAGAGTTGATGCAAGAGCAAAATGGTGGAGAGTTAGCATACCGCTATGTACTCTTTGAAGATGGCGATGCGGCGGTTGTTCCATATTTTCATGAGTTGGAAATAGATCGCGGCGTCGGGTTATCATTAATCTTTGTTGAAGAATGCGGCTTGCCTGACCATCTAGTTTTATTAACTGGAGATTTTCATTCATGGATCGCGCTAGATTACCGGAATGGAAGGTCAGAGCCTGCGGTTTTGTATATAACAGAAGATGAGTCAGGAAATGGATTGTGGCAAGAACATATTATTGCTGAGAATTTTAATCAATTTCTAGGTCGACTTTTTCAAAAATAAAACAGTTCGTTCATCAAAACTCACCTTTTCTACTCTATGTAGGAAAGGTGAGTTTTGATTAGACGCTATCCAAATTTTTTAGGAATTCACTGAAAAACAGTGAAAACTAGAGGTCGCTGAAAACGGTACGGTTTTCACCTTTTTTAGTGCCTTTAACAATTTACGACACCTTTTTTAAATGGATGGCATTATACTATTAAAGAAGTCACTATCTAACTCGTTTCTACAAAAAAGTAGAATAATACACAATTTTATCTTGATTTTTGGTAATATAGTAAATGGAGATAATCTGTCAGTGGCATTCTCAATTTACTAGACATCTTAAGATATTAATAAGTAAGGGGTTTTGAATTTGTTAAAACGAACATATGACATCAAGAATGGAGAATTAAAGCAGGCTATCGAAAAGAGTGGATTAGAACTACGTGAGTTTGCGATGATGAGTCTTGAAAAAATGAATGTGAAGTCTAAAAAGAAGCGTATTCGACAAAAAGCATTAAAAAGAGCGTTCACTCAAAATGAAGTTGCGAAAGAAATATTATTGATGGTGGCAGGAGGCCAGAAAGAAAGTAAGCAAGAAGAACAAGTAGCCGTTCAGTCTGTAGTAAAAACTGAGTCTCATGTATCCGTACGTGGTCTTCCGGTAACATTTCTTTTGAAACTAGGAAAAAAATACTTAAAAGATGAAGATGTTGTTAGGTTCTACTATAATGCAGAAAAAGAAGAGTTTTATAAAAACAAGAAATTATTGGAGCAAGTAATTGAAAACAGTTCGACTAACCTCGATTCAAATGAATTATCTGCTTATCAAAGTGACGTAAAGGCAGAACTAGAAAAAAGAGCGAAAAAATAAAGTCGTAGCGGGAGTGGACAAGTATCACTCTCGTTTTTTCTATAAAATGGAACTGTACTCTTGTATTCCTTAAGGGGACTATTTACAATAATACATATGAAATTACAAAGGAGTGTAATGATCTTGGCGAATGTAACTGTAAATTTTATTGAATGCAAAGACAAAAAGCCTAAGCCAAATGCAGATAAGATTGCTTTTGGCAAGCATTTTTCTGATCATATGTTTGTCATGGATTATCAAGCTGATAAAGGATGGTTCGATCCAAGAATCGTCCCATATGAACCGATCACATTAGATCCGGCGGCTATGATCTTTCATTATGGACAAACCGTTTTTGAGGGATTAAAAGCGTACCGTACACCTGAGGATCGGATTCTTTTGTTTCGCCCTGAGAAAAATTTTAGAAGATTAAATTTATCAAGTGATCGATTAAGTATTCCAGCAATAGATGAAGAGTTAGCCCTAAATTGTTTAAAACAGCTACTTAAAGTAGAAAAAGAGTGGGTACCAAAGGCAGAAGGAAATTCATTATACATTCGTCCGTTTATTATTGCGACAGAACCAAATTTAAGTCTTGCACCTTCACAAACGTATCAATTCATTATCATTTTATCTCCTGTTGGTTCTTATTACAAAGAGGGAATTCAGCCAGTTCGGATTCATGTCGAAGACGAGTATACGAGAGCTGTTCGTGGTGGAACAGGGACAGCAAAGACAGCTGGAAACTATGCAGCTGCTTATAAGGCTCAAGAACGGGCGACAAAAGAGGGATATTCTCAAGTTCTTTGGTTAGATGGAGTTGAAAAGAAGTATATCGAAGAAGTTGGTAGTATGAATGTGTTTTTCAAAGTGAATGGTGAAATCATTACACCAGAGCTAAATGGAAGTATTCTTGAAGGGATTACGCGAATGTCGATCATTGAGGTATTAAAAGATTGGGGAATTCCTATAACAGAAAGAAAACTTTCGTTAGAAGAACTATATGAAGCATACGAGCAAGGTCAATTAGAAGAGGCATTTGGGACAGGTACGGCAGCAGTTATTTCTCCAGTTGGAGAGTTAAATTGGGGAGAAAGGAAAATGCAAATCAACAAGGGAGAAATTGGTGAATTATCACAGCGCCTTTACGATACATTAACAGGTATACAAACAGGGAAGATAGCAGATACATATAATTGGACAATAGAATTAGATTAACAAACAAAGGCGTCTCTCGACATTAGCGAGACGCCTTTGTTTCGTTGTTAGAGTATAGAATTAGAAAGAATATAAAGAGAGTGTAAAGGTAATAATTATGCAAATCGATAATAAAGCAGCAAAATGGTAGCTAGTACAAATAAAAAGTTCAAGAAAACAAAGATCATTTGATCGAGGACAGTTTTGTGAATTTTTACCGGTGGCTTGTAGAAGGAAACCCCTTCAATAATAAAAATTATTAAGATTATATGAATCATGAAATGGCCGACGACTTCAACCAATCCAAATAAAGTTGTCGTCATAATGAAAATGCCAGTTAAGATAAAGGAAAGCAATCGATTTAAAATTCCGACGATTAGTAAATAACCGACTACAAATTCGATAAAAGCACTTAAAGATACGAATACTTCCGGTGAAAGGAAAAAAGTTGGAAGTTGGTGGTTAATTACAATATCAACAGACATTTCAGGATACACCCATTTTTCAACGGCTACCCAGCAAAGTGAAAGACCTGTTGCTAAATATAAAAATGGAAAGCTCCACCTTTCGTATTTCGTCTTAGTCATGAAAAGAACGAAAATAATTGCTAAATAAAAAGCGTAGTCTAGCATATGAAAAAGTCCGTATTCCGCAAGCATAATGCTAAATAGGATCAGCATTGCTGCTGCACCTAATTTGGTTGCCAATTGGTTCGGTACTAGCAAAAAGGCAATGGCCATCCAACTTATAACAGTTAGTAAGGTTGAATAGTGAGTGAGCTCGGGTGCAAACAGAGATCCTGTAAGTACTTGAATGATTAAGGCAATGGCTGTTCCATACCGTAAAATAGAAGTTGAGTATTTTCGATAACTTTCTAATTTAAGATCCATTTTTTCTAACGGTCCCCAAGCCATTAGTTTTGGCAATACTTGAGGTAGAATGGCTAAAAAGACTGCTGTAATAATAGTGATAAACATAAACAGCGGATTAATAATATTTTCAATGGATTCTTTTTGTGGCTCTAATTCTGTGAACCATTTCACATGAGCGTCTACAAAAAAAGGAGTTAGAATAAATATTATAAGTAATAGAGCAAAGATGATTTTTTTAGACATGTTGCACCTCTTGTTAGTATAGGGAATAATGTTTTATTCCAAAGTTCATTTTTATGACTTATATAGATTAACATAAAACACCTTAGATTGTGAATAAGGTAACAAACTTTCGACTTAAAAAGTTTTCACCAGCATATGAATTTTTTTCAAGTGATTCCACATCCTAATTATAGAAAGCATGTTGAAACAGAAAGGATGACGACGGCATTGGACTCTAACTTAGGGTATTTACGAGAATCATTATCCAATCATCTTGATAACCATCAAATTTGTCAAAGGATTTATCATAAGTTAGAAACGAAACAATACAAGGATGAAGATGAATTTGTAAGGGATCTTGAAGATAACGAAGCAACGATTTTGAATTTAGTTCTGCAATATGAATTGGATTACGCTAAGAATGAGCAGGATGAAAAACGAGTTGAACAATTAAATGGAGTTTATGAATTGCTAATTTAAAGCGACGCTATTTGCGTTGCTTTTTTTACTGGGTTTACAAGTTAATCTAGCTTTTGGTAAATTGTTCTGAAATCTAGTATAATAGAATAGACAAAGTTGTGAAAGGGAAGAACGTCTATGAATATCTCATTTTTCTTAGTGCCAAAAGCAGAAGTAGCCTATTTAGATTTAGACTCAACGATGAGACAAGCGTTAGAGAAAATGGAATTTCACAAGTACTCTGCTGTCCCTATTATTGATCGTCATGGAAAGTACGTTGGTACTTTAACAGAAGGTGATCTCCTATGGCAAGTAAAGAACATCCAATCGTTTACGTTAGAGCTTGCTGAACAAATTCAGTTAAAAGATATTAAGAGAAAAATGAAAAACAAACCTGTTCGAATTGAATCAAAAATGAAAGATCTATTAACATTAGCCATATCACAAAATTTTATCCCAGTGGTTGATGACCATGGAATTTTCATTGGAATTATTAGAAGAAGAGAAATTATCGAATATTACGCAAACTCAATTGAACAAGGGAATGCTGGTAACGATAATATAATAAATTAAAAGAGAGGGAGGATGTTCATGTCTTATTTTGCTGCTATTTTATTAATGGAAAAACCAGAACTGAATGCTACATATCGTGCTGAACATTTAGAGTTTCTTGAAAAGCTTGAAGGGGTAGGGAAAATATTTGCAAAGGGTCCTTTTACAGATGGTGCAGGGGGGCTTGTCATATATAAGGCCGATTCATTGGAAGAGGCTAAACAATTAGCTGAGCAAGATCCTTATGTTATAAAAGGTGTAAGGAGCTTACATTTACATGAATGGGGAATGGTTCAAGTTTAATTTTATACATGTAAAAGGTAACCAATCGAAATTTGGTTGCCTTTTTTATATAGGTTACCTTTGACAAAACATGTTTTTTTTTAGATAATTATCTATTGACTTTTTTATGAAGATACGGAGGCCTTTTTTTGAAAACAAATACTCAGTTACCATTTTCATACGATAGGAGCCAGCCATTTTTTGAGAGATTAAATGAATGGATTGGCGATGTATTTTACGATATTTTACCAGAGGCTGGACTAGAGCTTAGGGATGAACAAATCTATATGGCATTTCAAATTGAGAAAGCATTTATCGATAAGAAAATCATGTTTGCTGAAGCAGGAGTAGGGACAGGGAAAACAATCGCCTATCTTCTTTATGCGCTTTGTTATGCAAGATATATGAGAAAACCAGCAATTATTGCTTGTGCTGATGAGTCACTCATTGAGCAATTAGTCAAAAAGGGCGGGGACATTGATAAGCTCTCTAACATTTTAGGTTTAACGATTGATGTGAGATTAGCAAAGTCAAAAGATCAATATCTATGCTTGCAAAAGCTCGACGAGGAACGATCAAAAGACGAGTATGATGAAATATATGATGACATTCATGTGGATCTTCCTGCTTTCGTCCATTCAAACCAAACATTACAATCTTTTTACCATTATGGTGATCGTAAAGAATACGCACATTTAAATGATAAAGAATGGAATAAAATCGGATGGGATTCGTTTCAAGATTGCTTCGTGTGTGATAAACGTCACCGCTGTGGGCAGACCCTTTCACGGGAGCACTATCGTAAATCTACAGATCTGTTAATTTGTTCTCATGATTTTTATATGGAGCATGTTTGGACATATGATTCAAGAGTTCGTGAAGGGCAGCTCCCCTTGTTACCGGAAGCGAGTACGGTTATTTTTGATGAGGGGCATTTGCTTGAAGTTGCTGCACAAAAAGCACTGACGTATAAGATGCGACATGATGTAATTGAGGAGCTTTTAACACGCTTATTAGAAAATGATGTAAGAGAAGAATTTGCTGTACTTGTGGATGACCTCATTTCACAAAGCTTTCACTTTTCATATGTATTACGAGACCATTCTAAAAAAGTGGAAGGGTCTGGGCGGAAAGAGATCAGCTTTTCAAAAGAGCTTCTAGGAGAAGCGAATCGATTGGTCGAATTAATAGCAAGGTTAGAGGATGAAATTGTCTTTGAAAGTGAAATGTATACGATCGACGCCTATCAGCTAAAGATTGTTGAAGAGCATCTTGATATGATTCATCATGCTCTAAAGATTTTTGTAAGTGTTGATAATGTGATCTCATGGGTTGAAGAAGGAGAAACAAGTGTCACTTTAGTTATTATGCCAAGACTAGTAGAAGAAGTATTAAAAGAAAAGGTATTTTCAAAAAAATTACCATTTCTATTTACGTCAGCTACGTTGTCTACGAATGGCTCATTTGATTATTTGGCAAGTAGCATAGGGGTTAAAGATTATTTGTCATTTTCTGTTGAGTCTCCATTTGAATACAGAGAACAAATGGAATTGTTTGCGCCTGTTGTTCAATCAGTAACAGACAAAGTTCATTATGCGAAAGCGTTACTCGAAGAAACAGACGGAAAAGCACTGCTTCTTTTTAGAAGTGAAGAAGAACTTCAGCAGTTTAAACAATTGACGATTGAAGATCACGACTTTGCCAAGTGGGACCTGCTGTTTGAAGGTGATCAGGAAATTAGTCAACTGATATCGAATTTCCAAAAAGAAACAAATTCTGTTCTCTGTGCCCTTAGTTTATGGGAAGGTCTCGATATACCAGGGGAATCACTATCAAATGTCATTATTTGGTCTCTGCCATTCCCGCCGAATGACCCTGTTTTTGCGGCGAAAAGAAATGCAGCGCAAGATTCCTTTAAGGAAGTGGATATTCCATATATGTTACTCCGCTTGCGTCAAGGGTTAGGGCGGTTAGTTCGATCACATCAAGATAAGGGCATTGCGACAATTTTTGATGAACAGTTATACGAGGATCATAACTTATTAACTGTCGTTAAAGAAATTTTACCAGAAGGCGTAAAACTGCAGACGAAACGATAGGTAGGAAGTTACTGAAAAAGGTAAAAACAAACCTTTTTTGGACACTAAAGTAGAAATGGCTCGAGGCAATTAAAAAAGAGAAAATCCGCATTTTCAGTTCCCTCAGTTAGCGGATTCTATTTACTTATGTGGCCTAGTTCGGTAATCTAGTAAGTGAATATATTGTGGTAGGAGAGGATTCGGAAATGATAAAAGCAATTTTCTTTGATCTTGATGATACATTGCTTTGGGATCAACGCAGTGTTAAAAAAGCATTTGAAGCAACATGTCAAGTAGCAGCTGACAAATACAATCTTAATGTTGATGCATTAGAAGAGGCAGTTCGCAAGGAAGCAAGTGAGTTGTACGCTAGCTATGAGACGTATGATTTTACAAAAATGATTGGGATTAATCCATTTGAAGGTTTATGGGGTAACTTTTTAGATGATGACGAGAACTTCCGAAAGATGAAAGAAATTGTACCAACTTATCGTAAAGAAGCATGGACAAGAGGATTAAAGGAACTCGGAATTGATGATCCAGAATTTGGTTACGAGTTAGCGGAGCGTTTCCCGGCTGAAAGACGCAAGCATCCTTTTGTTTATGATGAATCATTCCAAGTATTAGACGAATTAAAAGGTAAATACAAGTTATTGCTTTTAACAAATGGTTCCCCAGACTTACAAAATACTAAGTTAGAGATCACACCAGAACTTGTTCCTTATTTTGATCAAATTATCATCTCTGGTGCGTTTGGAAGAGGAAAGCCAGATCCGACCATCTTTGAACACGCACTAGAGAAAATGGAACTTACGAAAGATGAGGCGATCATGGTAGGTGACAACTTGATGACAGATATTTTAGGTGCATCACGTGTTGGAATGAAATCTGTTTGGATTAACCGCCATAACAAAGAAAGAAATGAAGTCATTCCAGATTTTGAAATTACACATTTAGAAGAATTGTATGACATTCTAGATAAGATTAATAACTAAATGAGCGTATAGAAAAGAGGTTGTCTCACTTTTGAGGCAGCCTCTTTTTTGGTGTCGTAATTATAAAAGGGATACATGATTAAAATGTTAGCTAACTTTTATACACTTTAAAAAAGTTAGTTATAAACTCTTTACAAGTTATCAGTTTAGTTATAAACTGATAAAAAGAATCACTGAAGGAGTGAGAATTTCTTGTCTAAGGAAGCCTTCGGAAAAACAAAAGATATTAGATTAGGGTTACTATTATGGTTCCGTTTAGCACGTTTTTATAACCAAAGTAATCGTTTGTCGAATCAGCATTTAAAAAAATGGGGATTGACAATAGCCCAATTTGATTTGTTAGCACAGGTGGGGGCACTCCAACCGATATCACAACAAGAATTAGCCGATAAATTGTTAGTAAGCAAAGGAAATATTACACAAATGCTTGCTAAAATGGAGAAGCTTGAGCTCATTTTGCGAAAGCAAGAATGGAGAACGAAACGGATATCATTAACCACTAAAGGCCAGAAGCTTTATGAAGAAGTGATCCCGTTACAAGAATCATTCCAAGCAGCCCAATTTGAAAAGTTAGACCGAACAGAAAAGAAACAATTATTGTCTATTTTAAAAAAGTTAAATGACAAATCGTAAAAAATAAATGAGTAGGAGTGAAGAAAATGGAATTAAAACCGTTATTAGGTCAACATCATGTTTCAGCTATTACAGCAAACGCAAAAGAAAATTATCGCTTTTATACAAAAGTCCTTGGGCTGCGTTTAGTCAAAAAGTCAATAAACCAAGATGATACGTCTGTCTATCATTTATTTTATGCTGATGAGCGAGGGAATCCTGGAACTGATTTAACGTTTTTTGAGATCCCACATGCTGGAACGACGTATTATGGCAACAACAGTATCTCATTAACTTCACTACGTGTAGCTAGTGATGAATCGATCCAATATTGGAAAAAACGCTTCGAAGAATTTGATGTCGAGCATGATGACATATTTACAAGATATGGTCGTAAAGTCCTTGCATTTTGTGATTTTGAAGGACAGCGACTGGAACTTGTGTCAGATGAGACAAATCAAGGAGTAGCGGGAGGGAAACCGTGGGATCAAAGTCCTGTACCAATGGAATATGGTATTGTTGGGTTAGGGCCAGTGCAGTTAACAGTTCCAAAGGCCGATATTACGGCCAAAATACTAACAGAGGTAATGGGCTACCGTGAGAAAGCCTCTTATCCATCATTAATAGATGGTCAGCCGCCAGTTCGTATCTTTGAAACAGGTGAAGGAGGTACGGGAGCAGAAGTATATCTTGAAGAGCGTTCTGATCTATCGAGGGAGCGTCCTGGTAGAGGAAGTGTTCATCATGTAGCTTTTCGAGTAGAGAGTGAAGAAGAGCTGAAAAGATGGATCGATTATTTAAAACAGCTTCGCTTACCAAATTCAGGCTTTGTTGAAAGGTATTATTTCCGTTCACTTTATTTCCGTGAGCCAAATGGAATATTATTTGAACTTGCTACAGATGGGCCAGGTTTTGAAGAGGATGAATCATTTGAGAATCTAGGAGAAAACCTTTCTTTACCACCATACTTTGAAAACCAGCGTGCTGAAATTGAAGCAAAATTAAAACCGTTAAATACAAAGGAGTAATGCATGATGAAACATATCTTTACTAAAGGGACAAATAAGAATGCACCAACTTTATTGCTGTTACACGGTACAGGTGGAAATGAACAGGATCTATTGCCGTTAGCCAATATGATTGCTCCAGATGCAAACATTCTTAGTGTACGAGGCAATGTATTGGAAAATGGAATGCCACGCTTTTTCAGAAGATTAGCAGAAGGCGTCTTTGATGAAGAAGATTTGGTTTTCCGAACAAAGGAATTGACTGAATTTGTCAATAAAAGTGCAAAAACTTATAAATTTGATCGTCACAACGTGGTTGCCATCGGATATTCAAATGGAGCGAATATCGCAGCGAGTATGATGTATCATCATAAACAAGCATTAAATGGAGCAATTCTATTTCACGCTATGGTTCCACGTAGGGGTGTAGATATTCCTGAACTATCTGGGACATCTGTATTTATTGGAGCTGGAAAACGTGATCCGCTCATTCCATTAGAAGAAACGAAAGAATTAGCACGTGATTTAGAGAAAGCTAATGCAGAAGTAACGGAGTATTGGGTTGATGGAGGTCATCAACTTGTTAGAGAAGAAGTGGAGAAAGCAAAAGAATGGTTTGATCTAACTTATCGTTCGTAAAAAACTTTCCCCTATTAAATTCGCTTGAGTTCCCAAGTCAAGAATATAGATGAAAGGGTATTATCAAACAGAATTGACACAAATTTATTATAAAATTACTTTTTTATGTAAACAGTCCAGAGGATATTAAACCTATGGGCTGTTTTTTTGTGAGGAAAGCAAATAAATGGTAAATTCTCCTGTCATTTGATACGTAGGAATAACAACCTGAAAAAAGTAAAACTTAAACAAATGAGGAGTGCATACAAATGAGATCTATTTATGAAAAATGGATGAAAAAAACGTTAGAGGTTAGAAATCAGAATGATATAAAAGAAAATCAGAAAGTAGATCAAAAAAGGAATGAGAAGATCACTATAGAAGCGATCGAGAATGAATTTAGATACGTCTCGGACTTCATCAAGATGGAAATGGAAGTAAATGATGAACGGATTTTAATTTTTTATTTAGAATCTATAATAGATGCATCAATTTTGCAAAGGCATTTACTCGTTCCATTACATAGGATTACGAACGATGCGATATTAGAAGTCATACCGAATGCGGAAAGTATCGAATGGGACCAATTGTCGTCACTGATTAACGATGTTATTAACGGTAACACAATTATTTTGCTACAGAATAGCAGGAAGATTTATAAAGTGGATACGTATGGCCCGCCAGAAAGAGCAATCTCTTCATCAGATACTGAGACAAATATGCTAGGACCGAAAGATGCGTTTACAGAATCTTTACAAACAAATGTGTCACTTATTAAAAGGAGAATTAAGAGCTCTAAATTAAAAACGAAATCGTCAGTAATTGGAAAAGAAGCTAGGACGAATGTTTCATTTATGTATCTAGAAGATATCGCAAACGAAGAGAACATTAATCAGGTTGAAAAAAGACTAAATGATATAGAGATCGATGGTGTATTGTCTACGAGTATCTTAAAGCAAATGATTGAAGATCAACCACTTTCCTTATTTCCTGTTTATTTATCAACGGAGAAACCAGATGTAGCTATGTCGCATTTATTAGATGGTAGAATAGCGATTATGATGGACAATTCACCAGAAGTGATCATATGTCCTACCACGTTTGTCAACATGTTTAATTCAACAGAAGACTATTATGCAAGATGGACTGTAGCAAATATGATTAGGATGATACGCTTCGCTGGTTTTTTTATTACCATTTTATTAACTTCCACTTATGTTTCTGTCTTAACATTTCACCCTGAAATGCTGCCACCCCATTTATTGAATCTTCTGTCACAGTCTCGTTCTCAAGTACCGTTTCCGCCTGTAATTGAAGTTTTAGGTATTGAGCTAGTAATTGAGGTCCTAAGGGAAGCAGGGGCAAGGATGCCGACAAAGGTTGGTTCGACCATTGGTATTGTAGGTGGTATTGTAATTGGAACTGCTGCAGTGGAAGCGGGTCTTGTAAGTAATATTTTAATTGTTATTGTAGCAGTGAGCGCACTTGCGTCTTTTCTACCTTCTAGTTTTGAGATGAGTAGTGCAATTAGATTTATTCGTTACTTTTTTATTGTTAGTGCAGGATTTTTGGGTATGTATGGGCAGTTTTTGGTCTTAGCTTGGTTGCTTATTCATTTAACAAATATGACTTCCTTGGGAACGCCATATTTTACCCCGGTTATCCCAAGGAAATGGACCGATTATCTAAAAGACGTTTTTAGATTACCTTACTTTTTATTAAACGTAAGAACGGGAGCATCAAGAGCGAAAAAGTTTCTAACTCGTCCGTATGGAGATGATTAACCGTGGATAAAGGTAAAATGGAGAAGTTGAATAATTATCATGTTTTGTTTTTAATTCAAAACGTAATGATTTCAATGAATTTCATCAGGCTTCCACATGTCATACACGAGTCGGGTCGTGACATGTGGTTGATCCCCATTGCAATGGGGGTGATTGTTCAGTTGTTGTTGATACCAATGTTAATGTTGTGTGGAAGATTTCCAAATGAAACCCTGTTTTCAATTAACAGAAAGTTAGTAGGAAAGTACTTAGGGACTTTTATAAATTTATTACTTATTTTGTACATGGTTATTAGTGTAACAAGCATAGTAGATGATTTTATAGAAGTTATTCAGACCATCGCATTAGGTAGAGTGAATAAAACCTTATTATTCATTCCGCTATTGCTATTGACGTTATATATTTTATCAGGGGGAATTAAAACAGTTGCTAGAACCTGTGTGTTAGCATTTTTTATGACCGTATGGATGATATACTTTCTAAATTGGACTTTTGAGCCTGCAAAATTCACTTCGGTGATTCCATTATTTGAGGTTGGAGCAAAGCCCTTTTTTCATTCATTGTTTTTAGGGTTTGAATCAATGTTGGGGTTTGAACTTGTTTTGTTTTTTTTTCCTTTCATTATAAATAAAAAAGAATCATTTAAATATGTAACAGGCGGTGTCTGGTTGACAGTTTTTATTTATACATTGGTATGTTTAGCATGTGTTGTTTATTTTTCTGAATGGCAAATTGGCAATATTCGTTATCCAATTTTAAGTATTTTAAGAGCGGTAGAGTTTTCATTTATTGAAAGAATCGAGAGTCTAGGGTTAAGCTTGTGGATCTTTTTGATCCTCTCAACAATTAGTGCATATTTATGGGTCGCTAAACGAGGAATTACTGATTTGAGTAGCGGGAAAAGTCAATCGTGGCAAGCTTATTTAGTCGTCATGCTCGTTACTATAATCTTTTTTTTACCAATAGACAGAGTCACTCGCGAAACTTTATATGAGTGGAATCGCTATTTTGCTTTTTCTTTTATACTGATCCTGCCAACATTCTTGCTAATCACTAATTTGTTTAGAGGAGGAAAGCCTTCATGAGTAGAAGGAACATCATGATTATAAAGTATTTAATATTACTTTCTCTATTAAGTGGTTGTGGAACGGATGGAATTCAACAGGCATCTATTGAAAACTATGGTTTAGTAGGGATTGTTGGATATGACTTAGAGACAAGCGATAACAACCAATACAAAGTTACCGTTGCCCTTCCTCAATCACATCCAGAAGCGGAGGAGTTGACTCAGGTATTTACGGTGATTGATAAAGAACCGTATGAAGCCATGCTTGAAATTGCTAGAAAAACTGAAAAAGCATTAGACTTTTCTCAACTTAGAGTAATCCTTTTTTCAGAGGATTTGGTTAGAGAAAAGGGGATTCTAGGCATCATGGAAAGACTTTATAGAGATCCTAATATTGGAGCTAATGTATATATTGGTGTAACGAAAGGGCCTCCTGAAGAGGTTATAAAAGGGGACTATAAAGATAAACCGCAAATTATTTTGTACTTGCATGACTTAATGGAACCCCATTTGGAAGCTACCTTCCGTCCATTTACAACCATTCATGATTTTATTTACGAAGCAACAGACAGGACATCAGATCCCAAGGTTCCTTATTTAGAGAAAATAGAAGGTACGATTGATATTTCACATGTTGCTTTATTTGAAAACGATAAGATGGTGGACTTACTAAAACCCGATGAAGGAAAGTACATGCAAGCGATGGCTAGAGCCAAACGGCTGCCTAGTATTGGATTTAATATACAAGAAAAGTCAGGAGATGAACCATATGTTGCTCTAGACTTAATTAATTCAAGGAGTAAAATCAAATCAAATGGTGATTTGGAAAATCCAATGGTCAATATAAGATTAAAGCTAGATGGGATGGCGATGAGTTATACGGGAGAACAAAATTTGGAAGAAGCCAATTCACGTAAGATTGTTGAAGACGCTATCGGTAAAAGAGTAGAAGAAGAATGTTTAAAGTTAATAAAAAAACTACAAGAATTGAAGGTAGATCCCGTTAGGTTTTCGGAATCTTTTCGAAGTAGAGTAAGTGGAGATTGGTCTGAAGATGAGTGGAGAAACGTCATTTACCCAAAGGTAACATTTGAAGTAGAAGCAACAATTGAAATTACATCAACAGGGATATTGGAGTAGGTTAAGAAAAAGTAATAGCAACAAAGCTCGGGTAATGTCACACTCCCCCGAGTTTTGTTGCACTTTTAGTAATATGAGGTTAGGCTAAAAACGAACTCCTTGCTTAAGATTATATACCTCTTGTCATAATTTCACGTACCTCATTCAAGCGCTTCTGTGCTTCTTCTAAACGAGGGTCATTATTTTTATCACCTACAAGTTGATCGAATTCACCTTGTAAATCACCTAGCTCTTTTTGAATGAATGCGTATTCCGTCGGATCGTTTTCGCGAATCATTTTTACTTCCATCAATTCCGTTAGTGCGCGGTCAATTAAATTTTGTACCCGATATAAACACTCTTCAATATAATCCTCAGATGCCATATTTTTCTCCTTTTTCCTGTATGATTATGTAACTATTATTTACTTCAATGTTACCCTTTTATACGGAAAGAAAAGAGGATACATGCATATCCTTATTGAAATATGTATATACCAGCTAGTAAGCAATAATATGTGGTTGAGGAGTGGGCAAATGAGTCGCAACGAGTGGCAAGAGGAACAACAACGAGTAAATTTTGTTGTTGAAGAAGTAAAAAAAAGAGAGATAGAGCTAAAAGAAAAATTAGGGGATGTTAAAGCAGACGTCCTTGACATCCGTAAGAGATTTTGGGATGACGTTACTGTTAACTTTGATACTGCTGATGATGTAGCGGAGACACATGCTAGCATTAAACAACAGGCAGAACTTATGTCTGAAAGAGAAAGAAGTCATCAGCATGATATAAAACAATTGAAAAGCTTACATAAGCTAAAGGAGTCTCCTTATTTCGGGAGAATTGACTTTTTAGAAAAAGGGGAAACAGAGGCGGAACCTGTGTATATTGGCACGGCATCCTTCGTCGATAAAAACGGTGTGGATTTTTACGTCTATGATTGGCGTGCTCCCATTTCTAGTTTGTATTATGATTATGGACCTGGACCGGGTTCGTATGAGACTCCAACTGGACCCATCTCGGGAGAAATAAATGTAAAAAAACAGTATATTATTCGTCAAGGGTGTATTGAGCATATGTTTAATACGGGAATTACTATTGGAGATGAGATGCTTCAGGAAGTTTTAGGCGGCCGGTCGGATTCCCAAATGAAGAACATTGTTGCTACCATTCAGAAAGAACAGAATCAGATCATTCGTAATGATAGAGGGAAGCTCTTAATTGTACAAGGTGTTGCTGGTAGTGGGAAAACATCGGCAGCGTTGCAACGTGTTGCTTACTTGCTTTATCGTTTCAGAAATACACTTGACGCTGATCAAATTGTGTTATTTTCACCCAATCCTTTATTCAACAGCTATATTTCAACCGTTTTGCCGGAACTAGGGGAAGAGAATATGCAACAAACTACATTTCAGGCTTATTTAGATTATCGATTAGGTGATGAATGGAAGCTTGAAGATCCTTTTACTCAGATTGAATATGTCTTATCAGCGAGAAATGACCAGGGATATCAAGAAAAAATTGAGAGTATAAAATTGAAATCTTCATTAAATTATATGCAAATAATGGATGACTTCATCGTTTCGCTTGAAAAAGATGGGCTTGTGTTTAAAGATGTTATTTTTAAAGGACAAACATTGATTTCAAGAGAAAAGATTAATCACTATTTTTACGAGTTAGATGATACAGTATCGATTCCTAATCGTTTTCAAATGGTTGTTGAGCTTCTTTTGAAAGAGGTTAGAAAAATTGAGCTCAAAGAGCGGGAACAGGAATGGGTTGAACAAGAAATTGATCTTCTCGATAATGAAGTTTTAATGAAGGTTCATCATAAAGTTGAGAAAGAAAAAAAGAAGGATTCGGATTCGTTTTATGAATACGAACGAGAACAAGAAATATTACGAGCTCTTGTTGTTAAGAGAAGATTTAAAAAAGTGAAAGAAGATATAAGCAAACTTCGGTTTATTGATGTTCCTTCAATTTATTTGAATTTATTGGAAAGAACTTTACCGGTTAGGCTACAGCGTCAATCAATGGATAAAATAAAGCATTCGATTTTCCCATATGAGGATGCAACTCCATACTTATATTTGAAAGGACAGCTTGAAGGATTTCAAGTAAATACAAATATACGTCATGTATTTATTGACGAAGCACAAGATTATTCACCATTTCAGTTTGCTTTTATTAAAAATATGTTTCCACGAGCAAAGCTTACTGTATTAGGTGATAAAAACCAATCAATTTATGCACATTCAAAAATTAGTAGCTTTTCGGCTTTGGAATCACTATATGATGAAGCGGAAATTCAAAGATATGAGTTAACACAGAGTTATAGATCTACAAAACAAATTATTAATTTTGCAAAACAAATAATTGATGCGAATATTGAGCCATTTAATCGAGAAGGCGAGAAGCCGAAATGTTGGAAAACGGATTCTTATGACATGAATGAAACGCTAATTGACCGTATTGAGGAACTAAAAAAATCATATTCAACTATAGCGATTATTTGTAAAACAGCGTTGGAAAGCGAAACTTTATATGATGAGATCAAAGAAAAACTCGACGTCCGTTTAATGAAGAAAGATTCAACTGGGTATGAATCAACAGTACTAATTATTCCATCTTATTTAGCTAAAGGGGTAGAATTTGATGCTGTTGTTGTCTATAATGCATCTCAGTCTTCATATAACAAAGAGACGGAGCGCAAACTGTTGTATACGGTTTGTACACGAGCTATGCATTCATTAGATTTATTGTATGTAAAAGACAAAAGTATTCTTCTTTCAGGTGTTTCGAATGAAACATATATTCAGTGCCCATGAGTCATATTATTTCAGTTTTCACTAGACATGGTAGATAATGAAAAAAGGGGGGGGCATGATGGTGACAAGTTTACAGTCTACAGTAACATTACATAATGGTGTACAGATGCCTTGGTTTGGTTTTGGCGTTTTTCAAGTAATTGATGGTCAAGAGGTTGTTGATTCGGTTTTAGCTGCGATCAAAGCAGGTTATCGCAGTATCGATACCGCTGCTATTTATGGCAATGAAGAGGGAGTTGGCCAAGCAATCAAGGAATCAGGTGTCGATCGCAGCGAATTGTTTATTACGTCTAAAGTGTGGAATGCAGATCAAGGATATGAAACAACATTAAAAGCATTTGACACAAGTTTGCAGAAGCTCGGTCTTGATTATTAGACCTATATTTGATTCATTGGCCAACTGCCGGCAAATACAAAGACACTTGGAAGGCACTAGAAAAGCTGTATAAAGAAGGTCGCGTAAAAGCAATTGGAGTAAGTAATTTTCATATTCATCATCTTGAAGACTTACTGAAGGGTGCTGCTATCAAACCAATGGTTAATCAAGTTGAATATCATCCACATTTAGCTCAAATAGAGTTACGAGCTTTTTGTAAAGAACAAGGGATTCAATTAGAGGCATGGTCGCCACTAAAGCAAGGGGAGCTTTTAACAGACGATACGTCAATGCTATTGCAACAAAGTATGGGAGTTCAGCTGCACAGGTAATTTTACGATGGGATTTGCAAAATGAGGTAGTTACCATTCCAAAATCCGTGAAAGAACAACGGATTATCGATAATGCAACTATTTTTGATTTTGCGTTAGCAGAAGAAGACATGGAAGCAATAAATCGATTAAATAAGGATGAACGTGTAGGACCAGACCCTGATAACTTTAATTTTTAATAGACCAAATAGAGAAAAAAGGGCTTTTCTGGCCCTTTTTACTCTAATATTGATAAGGAGGTGAGATTTTTGAAATATCGTCAATTAGGGGATACAGATTTAAAAGTAAGTGAGTTAAGTTTTGGTACGTGGGCGATTGGTGGTTCATGGGGAAAATCGAACGACCAAGAAGCTGTACTAGGTTTAGAATATGCGATGGATGCTGGAGTGAACTTCTTTGATACAGCGGATGTCTATGGGGATGGTCACGCAGAAGAATTGTTAGGTAGAGCAACAAAAGGCAAGGAAGATCAAATCTATATTGCTTCGAAGTTTTGTAGAGCAGGGGACATTCATAATTTAGAAACTTACTCGGAAAAAAGTGTTAGAGCTTATTGTGAAGCGAATTTGAAGCGCTTACAAAGGGAGAGAATTGATTTATTCCAAATTCATTGCCCTCCATTTGAAATTATCAAACATGGAGGAGTATTTGATGTATTAGATCAGCTTCAACAAGAAGGGAAGATTCGTCACTACGGAGTGAGCGTAGAAACTGTTGAGGAAGGGCTATACTGCTTGGATATTCCTAATGTGAAAGCATTACAAGTAATTTTCAATATGTTAAGGCAAAAGCCATTATATGATCTCTTTCCAAAAGCTTCAAAAAAAGGAGTCGGAATTTTAGCTCGTGTTCCATTAGCAAGTGGACTATTAACTGGGAAGTTTACGAAAGGTGCTAGCTTTGCAGAAGATGATCATCGAAATTTTAATCGAGATGGTGCAGCCTTTAATGTCGGGGAGACGTTTGGTGGACTTGAATTTAACAAAGGTGTTGAGTTAAGCAATGAACTAAAATGGATCGGCCGCGGGAATATGACAAGAGCTGCATTACGTTATATTCTTGATCAAGATTCTATTACTTGTGCAATTCCGGGATTTAAAACTGTCAAACAAGTAGAAGATAGCTTGCAAGCTGTGGACGTTCCATCATTTAGTAATGAAGAGTTAGCAAAATTAGAAGATTTTTATCAAAGTGAGGTTCATTCCCACATTCGTGGTGTATATTAGAAAACGGCATCAAAGTTTTCATACATAAATGACAAATTCATGGTATCGTTTCATCAAACCTAGAGACAATAAAATTGTAAAACATAATTCTCGGAGGTTAGAAATGAAACGATTACATGTTTTAATGGTAGCTGTTGTTCTTATGTCGATGTTTTCTATTCAACCTGCTGTAAATGCTGAGGTAAAAATGTTTAATGAGCCACCTTTTTCTCACTATAAGGTGTCACGCGGGGATACGTTTTGGTTTATTGCTCAACGATATGGATTAGATTATCGTGAACTAATGAGATTAAATCCGGATGTGGTACCTACAAACATGCATGTTGGGGAAGTCATTCGCTTGAAGCCGGAAGCTTCTCATCATAGCGCATTTGAAGATCAAGTCGTATCTTTAGTGAATCAAGAAAGAAGACAGCGTGGCTTAAATCCAGTGCAGCACAGAGCGGATGTCAAAAATGTAGCACATAAAAAAGCTCAGGATATGATTAATTCAAATTACTTCTCTCATAATAGTCCCAATTATGGTTCACCATTTGATATGTTGCGTACGTTTGGAATCAGTTACCAAGCAGCGGGTGAAAATATTGCTAAAGGGCAAACAACCCCTGAACAAGTGATGAGGGATTGGATGAACTCCCCTGGTCATAGACAAAACATTTTAAACCCACAGTACGATACAATTGGTGTTGGATTTTATCATGGTGCGTGGGTACAAATGTTTATTAAAGCTAGATAGTTCTTTTTAGAGATTATAAATGTTAGAAGACAAGGTGTCTTATGGAGAATGCTACTCTTATAAGACACCTTCTTTTGTGTGTTCTTGAATGAAAAGAGGAAACTGTTAATGAAATAGCGAAATTAGAAAAGAAATCGATTGTAATGGAGGGGTGCTATGTTTATATCCATTGAGCCTAATAGTTTTCTTTTTAACTTAGCTATTGCAACGATATTATGTACTGTTATTGGGATAGAAAGAGAATTGAAAAGGAAGCCGTTAGGGCTAAAAACATGTTTAGTCATTGGAATTATGAGTTGTTTGCTTACATTTGTTTCAATTGCTGGTGCAGAAAACTATGCTGCTGCCCATAGCAAACCGATGGATCCGTTGCGACTTGCAGCGCAAATTGTTTCGGGGATTGGCTTTCTAGGAGCTGGTGTCATACTGAGAAGAAATAATGACATGATTTCAGGTCTGACAACAGCGGCGATGATTTGGGGAGCTGGCGGCATTGGTATTGCATGCGGAGCAGGTTTTTGGATAGAAGCGATTGTTGCAACAGTTCTTTTGCTCATAAGTGTTGAGTTTTTGCCATTTCTGTTTAAATTTATCGGACCAAAAGCGCTAAGGCAAAAGGAAATAAAAGTGAAAATAACGGTCAATTCTGCAGAGAAACTTACATTTATTCTAAAAGAATTGAAAGAGAACCAAATGAAAGCTAGGAAAGTTAGGGTAAAAGATTTGGGCGATTCAGATTTACAACAAATGGAATTACTATTGTTAGTCGATGAGAAGATTTATACAACTGATATTTATTTTGCATTAAAGAAAATGCAGTATGTTAATGGGGTGGAGCTTGAATCGAGATAAGATGCCGATTACAACGTGCATCTTTCTTCTAATTACTGAATCGCCTTTTTAGGGCATAAGAGGAGCTAATCGGTTTCTAGTTAAAAAAAGAGGAAAGCAAACATAAAAAGCTCCTTAGCTTTTGCCCAATTCGATTTACATGAAAAAGATCCTGAAAATACTGATAACAACTGCGATGACACTAATTCCAGTTCCTGCTGACCATTTAATTAGCTGCAATTGCTGTTGCTGCATTTTGTTTTCCACTTCTTGAGCCAAAGCAAACTCTTTCTCAGACAAAATGCTATCGACAATTTCTGGGATGTCTGTTTGATTTAGTTGTTGTTCATTTGTTACACGAAGTGCCTCTATTTTTGCTTCTAATTCCTTTATTTTCAACTCTAATTCTCTCTGTTTTTTCTCCATATCATCCATATAACCACTCTATTTATAGCTTATTCCTACTGATTCTTTGTGCATGTATCAATACCTATAAAAGAATAAATAATTCGTGAAGAAATGATATACGAGGCCATTAGCCCAATCAAAAAAAACTATTTAACATAGGAATAGAATTGTGAAGTTTAGCTTTACGACATTGAAAGGAGTACTATAAACGTGGTCGAAGGGTCAGTGGAACATATGCCTTTTTCTAATAACACATATGATTACATTATTTGTGAATCAGTACTAGCCTTTGTCGATGTGAATCAGGCATTGGAGGAATGTTACAGAGTTCTGAAAGACAAAGGAATCCTAATTTTAAACGAAATGTCACTTGTACAATCATTAAATGAAAATGAGCTCAATCGCTTTAAAGGATTTTATCAACTACAAGAATGTAATACAGAAAATCAGTGGAAAGAAAAGCTTGAGCAAACAGGATTCACGAAAATAGATTCATTATTTAATTCCACTACTATAGAAAGCCAACCGATTGAAATTTCACTTTCTCCGAATATTGATCCAAAATTATTAGACATGTTAGATGAGCATCAACGACTGCAACAAGAATTAGATGGGAAGGTAGGGAGTATTGTATTAAGGTGTCAAAAATAACAGGATGACTCTAACTGATCGAATCGACCAGTTAGAGTCATCCCTATCCAATACTAGTTAGCGCCCCTTTCCGTTGTTAACTACTTTGTTACCTCTTGCTAATACTTTTAATCCTTGTCCCATATCGGATGCTAATACATAGTTACGGTCTACAAAGACTCCCCAAACATTGGCAGATTCAGGCGTATAGCGACCGATTTCAGTTGGATTATTAGGATCAGTAATATCAACCATAATTACTCCACCAGAATAATATGATAAGTATAGTGTATTTCCGTGCACTTTTGGATCGTGAACAGTTTTAGCAAAAGTTGTTCTGCCTTGTGATGTTTCAGGAATATCATACGTTAACTCAGTCGTAAATTCACTAAGAAGGACAGGATTTGTTTTATCTTTAATATCAAGGATACGTGTATATCCATATGCATCTTCATAGCCATTCCCAACCGGATTCGATACTTCACGTGTTTCAATTAATATGTTGCCGCCCCTAGCTAAAGCAGCCGAGTGAGCAGCACCTTTTTGGTCATCTCGATACTCTGTTCTTCCAAGGTAGACTGGATTTTCTGGATCTTTAATGTCAAAGATCACTGTTCCTAAATCCCACATAGATACATACGCATAGTGCCCATTATTGTCAGTAATGACACTGTGGTTAAAGACTGGTCTTGTATGTCCATCAGGTGCGTCCCAGTGATATCCGTTAAAGTTTTCTGATATTTCTTCTAGCTCTCTTGGGTCCCATCCCCATAATTTTTCAGGGTTTGAAGGGTCAGAAACATCGATAATTTGAAAATCTTCATTTTCTCCGTGTGTATAATAATCAGCATAAGGACTAGATGCCAATACAATGGCGCGATTTCCTTGAGTCGTTAAATACAGCTCATGCGTCCCAGTAATTCGTCTATCTAATTCATAAAAGCCTAACTTTTGTGGATCAGTTGGATCGGTTACATCGTATAAAAGCACACCTCCAACACTATCTGGTCTGCTCGAATTGTTCCGAGATGTTTGTTGCACACTCACAGCTGCAAGGTCACCTTTAAAGTGTGGTGTACTCACAGATTTGACAATGACCTTTTCTTGCCATGTATATGGAACATCGTGAGCAAAAACAGCAATTTCAACTGGATTTTCTGGATCTTTTAAATCAAATACGCGGACTCCGCCATTTCCACCATTTGCTGTATGAGTGCCTAAATAAGCATATCCTTTATGTGCATAAACATCAGCAGTGTTATTCTGAACACCATCTAACTCTTGTATTTGTACAGCAGCAGCTTCATGGAAATTTCCAACATTTTTCTCTCCCTTTAACAGGCTGCTTTCTAACGTCTTTAGATCTTCATTTGAGAAAACAAGACGTTCTTCACCTTTATTAACATCTGAACCGAGTGCGTCATGCGCAAGGGAAGTGGGGACAGTTGCTCCAAATGCCATTGTTCCAACTAGTGCAGTAGTAAGTAGTAGCTTTTTCTTTTCCAAATAAACCCCTCCAAATTTTGTCATTTGTGTCACACAAATCGGATTATAAACAGATAATTGTAATTTGACCACTCGATCGATATTTCGATATAACTTTTTCTTGGATGTATCTACCAAAAAAGACCTAAAAAATTAGATTGGTATGTGAATAAATTAAATATTTAGGAGCACTAATGAACTGACAATTTTGAAATAAGAATAGTCCATTAGTATTATTTTTTCCTTTTGTTAAATAGTTCTCACCGTGCCTAAAGCTGTCTATTTCGCAACTCGAAAGGAAGTGCTAAGTAATTTAATTTTGAGTTGTTTTGAAGTCGTGTATTTAATACAAATGGTATAGTTCTTGTATCAAATTGATTTGATAAATTATTTTTTGTCGATAATTTTAAAAATGAGTCGTATGATCAATTCTATCGACTTAAAAAAAGGTTAACTTTACATTTTTAGTCTATTTTTCTAGGTCTAATCACACAGGTGGGGATTAGGTCTTTATTTAATGTTAAATTAGTTTAGGAGTTATAAAAATAATATGGTTTCTCGAGATTTATTGGATTATTTTACTTAATAGCATTTTAATAAATTCAATAAAACGACATATTTTTTTACCTAATTGTAAAATTGAACTGGACTAGATTTACCATTTCGTATAATATTATAAAAAGTCAAAAAAAATGAAATATTGAGTCAAGAAAATATCAGAATAAAGAAATTATTGTTGCTTTTTTCTGTTTATTCTTTCCGAAACAACGTATTATCAATAGAATTAATAAAAAATCTAATGCGGTTATTTTATCTTTTTGATGGCAAAAATGAAGATAATGAGTTTCGGAAGTTGACTTAATGAGTAAGTTTGCGTTACTTTTTTATATAGGAGAAGAGAGAACTACGTAAAGAGAGGCTGGACGAATGAAAAACATAGAGAACCCTAAAACAGCTTTTGTTATTTTTGGAGTAACAGGAGATTTAGCAAAAAGAAAATTATTTCCGTCCATTTATAAATTATATAAAGCGGGAAAATTGTCAGAAAACTTTGCCGTTATCGGTGTAGCAAGAAGAGATTGGTCAGATGAAACGTTACGTGAGAATGTTACGAATTCAATACCTCAAGGAGAGGACGCTGAATTGGTTCAAAGATTTTGTTCCCATTTCTACTACCTTCCTTTTGATGTGACCAATAAAGAGTCGTACCATGAATTAGATTCGAAGTTGAAACAATTCGATGAAGAATACGAAATCCCTGGAAATCGTATTTTCTATATGGCAATGTCGCCAGAGTATTTCGGAACTATTGCTTCAAATCTGAAATCGGAAAAAGTAACGGAAACAAGTGGCTGGACAAGGCTTATTATTGAGAAGCCATTTGGTAGGGACCTTCCATCTGCTGAAAAGTTAAACAACGAGATACGCCAAGCTTTTTCAGAAGATGAGATTTACCGTATTGATCACTATTTAGGAAAAGATATGGTGCAAAATATTGAGGTTATCCGATTCGCTAATGCGATCTTTGAACCATTATGGAACAATCAATACATATCCAACATTCAGATTACGTCAAGTGAAACATTAGGTGTCGAAGATCGCGGTGGATATTATGAGACATCTGGAGCCCTTCGTGATATGGTACAAAATCATATGCTTCAAATGGTTTCATTGCTTGCTATGGATCCGCCTATTCGTCTAACAACAGACGAAATTAGAAGTGAGAAAATTAAAGTTCTCCGTGCGCTAAGAAATTTCTCTATTGAGGAAACACCAAACTATTTCGTAAGAGGTCAATACGAAGCAGGTGTAATCCAAGGGGAGGAAGTTAAAGGGTATAGAGAAGAAAAAAATGTAGATCCTAATTCAATTACTGAGACATATGTTGCTGGTAAAATTTTGATAGATAATCATCGCTGGGCAGGAGTTCCATTCTATATCCGAACAGGAAAACGAATGACTCAGAAATCAACTAAGATTGTGATTCAATTTAAAGACAGACCTATGAATCTATATTATAATGAAGACTCGCAAAGATATTCTAATTTATTGGAAATTTCCATTCAGCCAGATGAAGGAATTACTTTACAGCTTAATGGAAAAAAAGTTGGGACCTCAGGTGAAACAACACCAGTTCAACTTGACTATTGCCATGATTGTGTTGATACATCTAATACGCCTGAAGCATATGAACGTTTAATTTATGATTGTATTTTAGGAGATGCGACGAACTTTGCTCATTGGGATGAAGTGGATTTATCTTGGACATTTATTGATACCATTTCTAAAGCGTGGGAAAGCAGGGACATCGAAGTAGCTACTTATGAGGCTGGTTCTATGGGTCCTAAGCAAGCAGATAAATTACTTGCAGATGATGGATTCCATTGGTGGCCTATTACAACTAGAAGTTAAGCCTAAAACGGGTATAATAATGGAAAAGGCTTTGTCTCAAAAAAGACTGTAACAGAGGTTGCAATGGCGGCGTTCGCTACGTACCTTAAGAGGAGAAACTCACTCCTCTCAAGGCTGTAGTGTGCCCGCTCTTGCTTTTGGGTTATGCCAAAAGGTCAAAATCAGACCTTTTGGCATAACCCCTTTTATGTTGTTTAACTAAGGAGATTTGCATATGGATAAAAAGAAGATTTTACTCGTAGATGGAATGGCATTATTGTTTCGTTCATTTTATGCGACGGCAATGAGCGGGTATTTTATGGTAAATAGCAAAGGTGTTCCAACTAATGCTATTCATGGATTTGTGAAACATTTATTTACAGCTATAAATGAACACCAGCCGACGCATGTCATTTGTTGCTGGGATATGGGAAGCAAGACATATAGAACTGAGTTATATCCAGAATATAAAGCAAACAGAGGAGAACCACCAGTAGAGTTGATTCCTCAATTTGATTTAGTGAAGGAAGTTGTCCGGGATCTAGACATTCCAAATATCGGCTTGGAAGGGTTTGAAGCTGATGACTGTATTGGAACATTGGCAAAGAAGATGGGTCAACATTCAGAGGTGGCAATCTTAACTGGCGATCAAGACATTTTACAATTGTTAGATGAAAATGTGTCTGTTATTCTCTTAAAAAAAGGATACGGAAATTATGATGTGTTTAATGAAGAAAGATTTCATGCCGAAAAAGGGATACATGCCGCACAAATGATTGATCTAAAAGCATTAATGGGTGATAGTAGTGATAATTATCCTGGTGTAAAAGGGATTGGTGAAAAAACGGCATTACGGTTACTGCAATCTCATGATTCAATTGAAGGCATTTTAGAAAATATTGAATTGCTTACAAAAGCCCAGCGGAAAAAAATAGAAGAAGAAATTGAGATGCTGCATTTGTGTAGAAAACTCGCAACGATTCATTGTGAGGTAGATATTCAATGTACGCTTGAAGAGTCCATCTTTAACATTAATAAAGATAAAATGTTAAAGAAATTTGAAGAGTTAGAGCTTAAAAACTTAGACCAAATCTTACAATAAGCATTTCTTCAAAAAGAGCTTGAACAAACCTTAAGGATTTGTTCAAGCTCTAATTTTTTCATGAATTGTTTTCCTCAATCCATTTATCAGAAGGTAAAAAGAAAGTTAAAATACCGATTAATGGAAGGGTTACTGTAAACAATATCGTGTTTGTTAAACCGATCACATCGGCCATAAGCCCAAGGCCGACAGAACCTAGAGCCCCCATCCCAAACGCAAGGCCGACAATCAGTCCAGATACCATTCCAATCCTACCTGGGACTAGTTCTTGCGCATAAACGACAGATACAGAGAAGCTGGATAAGATAATAAATCCAATAATAGCAATTAATGGATATATAACAATAGTTCCAACATGTGGAAGTAACAGGGTAAGCGGAGCTGAACCGAGCATTGACAGCATGATGATATTGCGCTTTCCAAAGCGATCTGCCAAAGGTCCGCCAGCAAATGTTCCTATTGCACCGAAAGCTAAAAAGATAAATAAGTAAACTTGTGCTTGCCCAATTGACATTTTATATTGTTCAATCAAATAAAAAGCATAAAAGTTTGTCATACCAGCATGAAACCACGAACGGGCGAAGACTAAGAAAACAAGCAAACAAATGGCCATAAAAATTGTTTTCTTCTTTTTACTAGTATTCTCTGCTTTGTTTTTCGGTTTTTTCGGTGCGGTAAATATTGTGTTCGAATTAATTTGAACGGAATACCATCGTGCAATATAAAAAAGAAGACCAATAGCTATAGCGGCTAAAATTGTAAACCAGATTGAGCCAAATTGCCCTAAAGGCACTAGAATAAGAGCTGTAATTAAAGGTGCAAGTGCTTGACCTGCATTTCCACCAACTTGATAAATTGATTGAGCAAGGCCGCGCCTGCTGCCCGCTGCCATATAAGCAACACGAGAACCTTCAGGGTGAAAGGTTGCTGAACCGAGTCCAATAAAAATGACTGAAAGGACAACAAATAAAAACGAAGGAGCAAAAGCAATTCCAAGCACACCTATAAAAGTAAAACAAAGGCCAATGGGTAAAGCGTAAGGAGATGGCTTTCTATCCGTAAATGTCCCGACAACTGGTTGGATAAGTGATGATGTGAGGTTTAGCGAAAAGGCAATTAGCCCAAGCTGTGTAAAAGTCAATCCCATCGATTGTTGCAAAATAGGAAACATTGCAGGAACGAGAGATTGAATCGTGTCGTTTAAGAGATGGACAAATCCAATAATGAGTAAAATACGATATGCTGTTTTTTGTTCAGGGACTTGAGTATCGATTTGTTTTTGTTGAGCTTGCATTCTGTTCGTCCTTCTTTCTATACACTAAATATTTACATAAATTATATCATGTTACTTCTTAGTTAGAACTTTAAATCATGTAAAATTAAAGAGGGTATTGAAAAAGGTGGTCTTCCTTTTTTCAATACCCTCTTTTGTTTAATTGATTCGCTTGTGCTTCCACATCATGTAACGGTAGCGAATGGTGCAGCCGATACAAAATCCAAGTATAGCAATGCCTGCTGCTAACAGGACCATAATGCTAAATACATAACCAAGAGCTACAAATCCTACATTGAAAAACAACAAAGATAAACCTAGACAAATAGTTGCGATCCATTGATTGAAAATTTGTTGATCAGGATCTTCGAGAATGTACTTATCTTTTGGCTTCTTTAAAAACTTTCTGCCTACTATCATAATTATATTATGCTTCGTTACAAGTGTAATAACTCCAATGATAAATGGAATAAGTAATATCCATTTAGAAAGCAGCAAGCTCAAAAGGACAGTAATGACGATAAACGCTTGATTTGCTTGCACGAGTGGTTTTGGAATTCCCATTAAAACAACCTCCTTATTTATGTATATTATATAACGCTGATTTCAGATGTGCATGTATTTGGATTACGAATGATAGGAAATGTTCTAAAAAAAGACATTAATTGTTGGAATGCTTTTTTCGACGTAAGGTAATAATATACTTGGTTAAGGAGGTGATACCAATGGCAAAGCGTAACAAAAACAAAAACACAAATAATAATAACAACAATGTTGAAGTAGAAAATGCAAATGTTGAATTTGCAGAAGAAAATGATGCACAAGAATTAAACAACCGTAACAACCGTAAGAATCGTAAGAACAATAAATAACATAGCTGTTTTGGTTTTACACATAGTACGAAAGAAGATCCTAGTAAATAACTAGGGTCTTCTTTAATGAAATGAAAACATTACCAGCTAGGAAAATACATAAGGAAAACTGGATTACACACGATAGTTAGTACAAAGAAAAAAGCGAGGTGATATGAAATGGCAAACAACAGCAGCAATAAGCTTGTCGTACCAGGAGTAGAACAAGCTTTAGATCAAATGAAATACGAGATTGCACAAGAGTTTGGTGTTCAACTTGGCTCGGATTCAACCTCACGTTCAAATGGGTCGGTTGGTGGCGAGATCACTAAGCGACTTGTCCAACAAGCTGAACAACAGTTTGGTGGTTATCAAAAATAATACAATAGATGGCATGCAGCTTAAACATTTTGTTTAAGCTGCTTTTTTAGTAGGTCACATGTTGAGAATGTTAGAAACAAAAAAAGAGGGCTTTTGTGCCCTCTTCCTTTTTACGATAGGCCGTGATCTTTTTCTGAGATCTCAGAAAGTGCTTCTCCGGCTTCATTTTCATAAATGTTTTGAGTAGCCAAATCTCCAATCGCTACCATCCCAACAATTTTTCCGTTTTCTACAACTGGCAATCGACGAATTTGGTGCTCTGCCATCATGTTTGCGGCTTCGTGAGGATCGGTTGTTGGAGATGCTACAGTTAAATTTGTTGACATGCATTCCTCAACAGAAGCGTGTGTATCGTCTCCATCTGCTGTAGCACGAATCGTTATATCTCTGTCTGTAATAATCCCTACTAGTTCACCATTTTTCACAACAGGGATCGAACCGATATCCTTTGACTTCATCATTGAGGCGGCTTCTTGAATAGACTGAGAAGCTTCGATCGTGATTACATCTGTTGACATGATTTCATTTAAGTTTTGTGCCATTATAAACACTCCTTTCAAGAGAAGTATCTGTTAAGATGAGTTATTTATGCATGCATGATGAAATGGTATGATAACAGTATTGGGAGATTTTGCGTAAGGAGAGTATATTGTAGATGCATAAATTATTATTTAGATGCCTATTTAAAACAATTTCAAGCTAAAGTAATCAAACAGGAACTCGATAATGAGGGAAAATGGTACATCGTTTTAAATGAGACAGTTTTTTACCCAACAGGAGGAGGTCAGCCTCATGATACAGGGGAACTTGAAAAGGAGCCTGTAATAGGAGTTGAAGAGGTAGACGGTGAAATCCGTCATTACGTATCCAAGCCTATTGATAGTGATGACCTTGTACATGGGAGCATTGATTGGGAAAGGCGATTTGACCATATGCAGCAACATGCTGGTCAACATCTCTTATCAGCATCATTTGCAGACCTATTTAATCTAGAAATGGTCAGTTTTCATTTAGGAAAAGAAGTATCAACGATTGACCTGCATACCCCGGATTTGTCAGAAGCTCAAGTAAAAGAAGCTGTTCAATTAGCAAACAACATAATACTTGAAAATCGGCCGATTGAAACAAAATGGGTGGACAATAATGAACTGAAACATTATCAATTAAGAAAAACACCATCTGTAACAAAAGATATTCGCCTTGTCATAATACCGGATTTTGATTATAACGCCTGTAATGGAACGCATCCTAAATCAACTGGAGAAGTTCGAGCGATTAAAGTACTAAATTGGGAAAGGCAAAAGAAAAACATACGAATACAGTTCGTTTGCGGAAACCGTGTGTTAAATCAGTTTGATAAAAAACAATCTGTCTTACTTGCATTAATTGAATTAATGAGTGCACCAGAACTAGATCTTGTGCATGTTATAAAGCAAAGACTGGTCAAAGAAAAAGAATTGGAAAAATCACTCGAAAAGCTCAAGGAAGAATTGCTTTCTAATGAGGCGAAAGAATTAATTAGTTCAGACGAGTTGGTTATTGGGCGTACATACGAAGATAGATCGATAAAAGAATTACAGAAGTTAGCTCAAATAATAACTGGTCAAGCTCCTAAATGTACTGTGTTCTTCGTTTCAAAAAATGAGAATCGCTTACAAGTTAACGCAGCTAAAGGGAAAGAATCAATTTTAAACTGTAAGGAGCCTGTATTGGCTGCATTACCTATTATTTCTGAAAAAAGCGGGGGAAGTGAATCGCTTGTTCAAGGTGGTGGAGGTGCCTTGACTTTATCTTCGGAATTTTTAGAGCAGATTCTTGGCCGTGTGTGACTTTTTGGCGTAGCCCTATGATAAATTGCCGTTAGTCGTATTAATAATAAAACATTGACAAAGCTAAAAAAGAGGAGTAAATTTTCACTAACAACTAAAAAGAGCCTTTTAATCGCTTAATCATTTAAAGAGCGGGGGAACCAAAATTGACGGATACAACCGTCTTGGGGTGAATCTTACGTATGTAAGAAGGGGTACTCTCAATCCCTAATCCGACAGCTAACTTCGTCAGCGTTTTGAAAAGAGAGAAGGGTCTATCGACCATTCTTTGTGATGGTCTTTTTTTATGCACTAAACAGGGAGTGGGGGAAAATGGCAGTAAAAAAACAATTTGCTGTAATTGGCTTGGGACGATTTGGTGGAAGTATTTGTAAAGAGTTATACAAAATGGGACATCAAGTTTTAGCTATTGATAATCGAGATCACAAAGTGAATGAATTTGCAACGTTTGCAACTCATGCAGTTATTGCCAATTCAACAGATGAAAAAGCTTTAAAATCTCTAGGTATAAGAAACTTTGAATATGTAATTGTTGCAATTGGAGATGACATACAAACAAGTATTTTGACAACCCTTCTATTAAAAGAAATGGATGTTAAAAATGTGTGGGTGAAAGCTCAAAATGCTTATCACCATAAAGTGCTAGAAAAAATAGGGGCAGATCGCATTATTCATCCAGAGCATGATATGGGAATTAGGATTGCCCAACATTTGAATTCTGAAAAGATCGTAGACTATATTGAATTATCAGAGGAATATAGTATTGTCGAATTGTTAGCGACTAGGAAAAATCACAATAAATCATTAATTGATTTGAATGTTCGAGCAAGGTACGGTTGCACAATTTTAGCCATAAAACGAAAAGAAAACATTAATGTTTCTCCATTGCCAGATGAGGTCATTTATGAAGGTGATATGTTAGTAGTTATTGGTCATAAAAATGACCTGAAACGTTTTGAAGACGAAGGAATGTAATATGTTTTTCAAAAAGGAGATGTTACACCGTACTTTTCAAATGTCACCACCTCAAATTTTAGCGTTAAGCTTTCTCGTTGCAATTGTAATAGGAACGGTACTATTAAAATTACCAATTTCGACTGTAGAGGGCATTTCTTGGATTGATGCTTTGTTTACAGCTACGTCAGCAACAACAGTAACGGGGCTCGTTGTTCTTGACACAGGGTCTGCTTTCACGATTTATGGTCAATTTATAATTATGATCCTCATTCAAATTGGCGGTCTAGGGTTAATGACATTTGCAGTTTTAATTGTACTTATTCTGGGAAAGAAGATCGGATTAAGGGAGAGACTAATCGTTCAAGAAGCCTTTAATCAGACGTCCATTGGCGGAGTTATTCGATTAGTGAAAATCTTACTCATATTCACCCTTCTCATTGAAGCTATCGCAGTATTGTTATTATCAATTCGGTGGGTACCGGAATATGGGTGGGCTCATGGCATTTACTCGAGTATTTTCCATTCTATATCCGCCTTTAATAATGCTGGTTTTTCTTTATGGGCCGATAGCTTAATGGGGTACGTTGGTGATCCTGTTATTAATATTGTAATTACATTACTCTTTATTACTGGTGGGATTGGATTTACAGTGTTGTCTGACCTATGGCATACAAAGGAATTTCACCATCTTTCGTTACATTCAAAACTTATGCTTGTTGGTACGTTCGTGATCAATACAGTAGCCATGCTATTTATTTTTACCGTTGAATATGCGAATCCACATACTTTAGGATCATTAGCTTTAGATGAAAAGGTATGGGCAGCTTATTTTCAAGCTGTCACACCTCGTACTGCAGGATTTAATTCGCTAGATATCGCTAGTATGGAGCAAGGTTCGATTGTATTTATGCTTTTATTAATGTTTATTGGTGCTGGAAGTGCATCAACAGGAAGTGGAATTAAGCTGACGACATTTATTATAATCATTATGGCAGTGTGGACTTTTTTAAGAGGAAGAAATGAGACTGTTATTTTCGAGCGCACGATTCGAAATCAGATTATTATTCGATCGTTAGCGATTGTTGTGATTAGTTTATTGGCGGTTTTTTTATCGATACTAGCATTATCAATAACAGAGAGTGTCCCATTTATTATGATAGTTTTTGAGGCATTTTCAGCCTTCGGGACGGTAGGATTATCAATGGGTTTAACGGGAGATTTAACACCTATTGGAAAAGAAATCATTATTGTTTTGATGTTTATAGGTAGAATTGGCCCATTAACACTAGCATTTTCTTTAGCAAGAACGCAAAAATCGAACGTACGTTATGCAGATGGCGAAGTATTCACAGGATAAAAAGAGACTGTATAAAAACCAAGAACAACCCCTTTTGAAAGGTTTGCAATGGCAGACTCGTCGTGCGCCTCTTATGAAAAAACTACTCAAAACAGGCTTCATAAGATTGTGACTGCATAGCTCATTGCTTAGAGGCTGTCTAAAAGGTCAAAGAACGGACCTTTTAGACAGCCTCTTTAAATGTGGAAATAATGGGAACAATAATTGAAGTTAGAAGAAGGAGGGGTAAATATGCTGTTTATTTTTGAAATTATGAGAATCACAGTGAAAATAAAAAAGTTAATTTTGCTATTGCTTACGTTCATTTTTTTAATATGTAGTGCCTTTTTTATTCATTGGTTAGAGCCTGAAATGTTTCCGAACCCTTTTATTGGGTTTTGGTATGTAATGACAACTGTTACAACAACAGGCTATGGTGATTTCGTGCCCGAGACGACATTAGGTCGTCTGTTTGGGTTATTTCTCTATTTTGTCGGTATTGGATTAATTGGTATTGTCATTGGGAAGATCGTAGAAGGATTTGGGATATACAGAAAGCTAAAGGAGGAAGGGAGATTGAGTTACAAAGGACAAGGTCACTATGTGATCGTAGGGTGGTCAAGTAAAGCTAATCATACAATGAATGAAATTCTAGAGATAGATGATAACGCAAAGATTTTAGTAATAGATTCAAGGGCAAAGACTCCTTTTGAACATGAGAAAATGAGTTATATTCAAGGAGACCCAACCGATAAAGAAACATTAGAAAAAGCGAATATATTACAGGCAAAAGCTGTATTGATTTTCACACAGGACAATGAATTTAATCCCACAGCAGCTGATGGCCAATCTTTGCTAACTGTGTCTGCGATTGAAGGCTATGCAGTTGAAATGAAACAGGAAATCTATACAATTGTTGAAATTCTTAAGGAGAAACATATCTCCAATTTTAAGCATGCGAATGTCGATGAATTTGTCATTGCAGATGAGGCACTTTCTGATTTAATGGCCAAATCAGCCATTGATAAAGGTTCAAGTAAATTAATTATGAAATTACTAAGTAGAAAAAGTGGGGTTGATATTAGGAAAATAAAAAAGCAGCCAGCTTGGCAAACATATAATGATGCATTTGAAGAATTAAAGCAACTCGGGGCTACACTTATATCTGACCGAAATGATTTTAATTTGGTGACAAAATTAGAGGAACCGATACCAAATGAAGCGGAACTGTATGTCATTTGTAGCAAAGAAGCGTATGAGAAAATGGCTACATCTTGAGTCCATGAACAACTGTTTTAAAAAGCCTTAAAGAGATTAGGGGGTCACTTCAAAGTCAAACACCTTTTGGGTAACCCCTTTTTTGACAGAACTATAAGAATAGCAATCCAAAAATCGTTGTAATTGTTAAATCAATGATTACGGGTATGAAACTTTTTCGAACGAGATCTAAAACTGATATTTTGGCAACTCCGGCAATGGCAATAATAGGTGACCATGCAACCAATGTCCCGCCGCCAACCCAAATAGCTCCGATTTGACCAATAGCTGCCAAAGTGGCAGGGTCAACTCCCGCGGAAGTCGCAAAGGCATCAGAGAGGGAACCGATTAACGGCAGACCAGAGAATCCGGATCCGTCTAGACCAGAAATCATTCCAAGTATAAGGATTCCAAAACCGGTAATAAAAGCATTATCTGGGATAGCGTGTTGACTTGACTCTACTAAATCAAATAAAAAGGCAGGTGCATGATCAGGATCATTTACTCCTAAAATACTTGCAGAAAACTCTCCACTTCCCATAAAGAAAAAGCCTGCTATTGGAATGACTAACCCCATGACTTTAAAGGCAAAAACGAACCCCTTGACGATATGATCACTGACTTCTTTTAACGATCTTCGATAATCACGGAATAGAGATATAGAGATTAACAATAGAAGCGCAATACCACCAATTATTGAAGCGCCTGCTCCGTCTGCAATGGCTAGAATAGCATAAGCATGTTCCGGCTAAATATAACCAGTGTGCAAATGTTAATTCCATTGTTCTAATCTCCTTTGTGCGGATTGTAGAAGAAACGATACCATCCTATGCAGGAGCCCAACTTAATGTGAAAGAGGTCGTTTACCTACACTCGAATAAAAGACATTACCAAAAAACAATGATATAATTTGTACGTTAATTTTATAGTGCTTAATATGAGGAACTAGGTGATCTTATGGATTTTACGATTAATTATTTAGCATTCTTTGTCGTTCAAGTCGACGGACAAGGAGAGCAAGCAGATAAGCGTTTTAAACATTACCAAACTTTAGATGAAGTGATGTACATAGATAGTGCGTTAAAAGATTTTCTTGATGGCGAATTAATGAAAGTTGCAAAGCGGAAGGTAGAACGGAACCCAAAGTCAGATTCAGTTCCAACGAAAATCGGTCGGTTTATTGTGGAACCAGGATATGATTTGGAGACAAATCCCAATTATAATATGTTTCATAGAATTCGTTCAGCAGGTTCAATAGATGATTTTAAGAATAGTAGTGAAGAGTTGGTTCAAGCTTATATGGATACAAGTGCGATAAGGGGAGGAGCATTACTTGTTCTCCGAGCTAAATTTAATAAATACTTTGATGAACCATTTGTCTTTGTTCTAAAATGTGACTTTGAACAAAAAGTAGCAACCATTACAGATGAAAAAACGATGATTCGAAATGTTGAACGAGCGATTACAACCAAAAATATGAAATCTATCCAATATCCTTATATGCCTGAAGAAGGCATGCTTGAGGAGTGGGAGTTGAAAATTCATCAATCCTCACATGCACGATACTTTGAAGACTTTTTAAAGTTTGTTGAGTACCATCAATCGTTACCAGAGATTGTCAAAACACAGGTTGTGCAAATGGCACAGCAACATATTGCTGAAACGTATCGGGAGGAAAGTCCTGAGCGTCAGCAAGAGGAAGAATACATTGAAGCTTGGTCGAATACTCCAGTTCGTGAAATGCAGGAAAAGTGGACACCGGAGCAAGTTGTAGAAGCATCTGCACCAATCATTGAGCATCAACCGGAAATTCCGTTAAAGCTGAAGCTTGACCATATTGATGTGAAGGCGATGCTATCAGATTTTGGGGAATCACTTCATATTGCGAAGGTGAATGGGCGGTATGTGATTGTGATTGAAGGAGATGCGTTTACGTTTGAGAAGGGGGTTTCACCGGTGGAGTTTTTGAAGCCTGAACCTTTGGATGAGGTGCTGAAGAAGATTGGGAGGTAGGTGAAGGGGTATTGCCTAAATAAGAAATGGATGATGGTTTCTCCATCCATTTCTTATTTAGTGAGGATAATATTATAGCTTTAAGGGTTTACCCTGAAAACTACCTAATTTGTCCATTTCCTGAAATTTGTAATTTTGTTGTTGTTAATGCTGGCAGCCCCATTGGTCCACGAGCATGCAATTTTTGGGTCGAAATTCCAATTTCTGCTCCGTAACCTAAAGCACTCCCATCCGTAAATCGTGTTGAGGCATTATGATAAACGGCAGCAGCATCAACCTCCTGTAAAAATTGATCTGCAATGTTTTGGTTTTCTGTAATAATCGCCTCAGAATGTTTCGTTCCATATTTTTCTATATGGGTAATAGCCTCTTGAATGTCATTAACAAGTTTAACGGCAAGATCTAAACTTAAATATTCCTCAGCCCAATCTTTTTCAACAGCCTCAACAGAGCCAGGGATCATTTTCACAGCTTCCTTATCACCATGTACGCTTATGTTATATTCGTTGAGCTTAGAAATCAGCAAATCCTTATGATTCATAAACCAATCTTTTTGAATAAGTACTGTTTCTAAGGCATTACAAACAGCAGGTCGATCAGTCTTAGCATTAATAATAATTTTTAACGCTTTTTCTACATCAGCTTCTTTGTCTACATAAATATGGACGTTACCAACACCGGTCTCAAGGACAGGAATGGTTGCTTTTGTTACGACGGTTTCAATTAATGAACCACCACCTCTAGGGATGAGAACATCGATATATTGTTTTAAGGTAAACAGTTGTTCAGTCGCTTTTCTATCTGTACTAGCGATAAATTGAACTGCGTCTACTGGTATTTTTGTTTTATTGAGAGCTTCATGAATGACAGAAACGATTGCTTTATTTGAAGACAAAGCAGAAGAACCGCCTTTTAAGATGATCGCGTTTCCTGATTTTAATGCAAGTCCCGTCGCATCGACCGTTACGTTCGGTCTAGCTTCATAAATCATTCCTATTACTCCGAGAGGAACACGCACATTTTTTACTTTCAGTCCATTTTCCAATGTCCATTCAGAAACAATTTCACCTGTAGGGTCTTTCAATTTAACAACCTCTCTTAGACCATTGGCAAAGTCATTTACACGTTCTTTCGTTAGAAGGAGACGGTCCATAAAGGCACGATCGAAGTTTTTTTCTTTTCCTTTATCAAGGTCCTTTTGATTCTCATTTAATAAAAATGAGTAATTCTTTTCTAATTCATCCGCAATGATAAGTAAAGCTTCATTTTTATCGTTTGTAGACAAAATACTTAATGCCTTGCCAGCTATTTGGGCCTTCTTTGCTTGCTCTTTCACATTTATTTGACTACTAGCTATTGTACTCAAGCAGATTCTCTCCTTTAATTGTTAGTTTGGTGTAGTTATATTTGTATAGCAAACGAAGTCATTTTGACTAATGGCTTCACTTTTTGTTACTTTTATATGGTCTGGAATTTCTTTTAGTTTGAGTCTTTTGATTTCCCTTAGCTGCTCAGCAGAGTAATTAATGACACCACGCCCGACTTCGTCTCCATTCATATGACGTATAACAACAACATCACCACAATCAAACGTTCCATTCACTTCCCGAACTCCTTGTGGAAGTAAGTGACTTTGCTCTTCTGTAATAGCGATACGTGCTCCTTCATCAATAATGACTTCGCCTTTTGTACCTGAATTAAACGCGATCCAATGCTGTCTTACATCTAGATCATCTTGCTCTGCATTCGGTTTAAAATAGGTCCCTTTTGCTCTATGGTTCACAGCATCCAATAAAATATTTGGTTTATTCGCATCTCCAATAAATGTTTCAATTCCTGCAGCTAGTGAGATTTTTACGGCTTCAATTTTAGAACCCATTCCTCCTGTTCCAACTTCACTATCTGAATCACCTGCCGCAGCTTCAATCTCTGGAGTAATTTCTTGAACTACCTCTATAAGCTTAGCGTTAGGGTTTGTTCTAGGGTTGTCGTTATATAGCCCATCAATATCTGATAAAATAACGAGTTGATCTGCTTCAACCAAACCTGCGACCTTAGCTGATAAGGTGTCGTTATCGCCAAATTTTAATTGCTTAATGGTAATAGTATCGTTCTCGTTAACAATTGGAACAGCTCCTCGTTCTAAAAGGACTTGTATCGTGTTTCGGGCATTCATATACCGTTTTTGATCTAAAAAATCACTTCGAGTAATTAATATTTGTGAAGCTACATATCCATGAGATCCAAATCTCTCTGAATATGCTTCCATCAAAAGGCATTGTCCGATGGAAGCTGCAGCCTGTTTTTCAGCCAAGTTATGAGGGCGTTCTATAAAGCCAAGTTTTCGATATCCCGCCGCAACAGCCCCTGAAGATACCAAAACAAGTTCATGCCCATCATCTAAAATAAGCGCAATTTCATCCACTAAGCGGACTAATTTTCTTATACTAATTTCACCGTTTCGACTCGTTAATGAACTACTGCCAATTTTGACAACAATCCGTTTCTTTTGTTGACCTTCTCCCAATTGGAATCACCTCTATTTTTTAAAAATCATCTTAGTGTGTTTTCAGGTATCGTAGACATCTCTTTAGTAATTTCTCTTGAACGTTCAGCTGCTTGTTTAATACACTCAATTATAATTTCTTGGAATCGATTGTTTTCTAATACATTTAGTCCAGCCTCTGTGGTTCCTCCTGGACTTTTCACATTGAGATATAGCTCTTTTGGTGTTTGGTTTGAGGATTTTAACAAGTCGATAGCTCCCTGTATCATTTGCAAAATTAATTCTCTCCCCAATTCTTGCTCAAAATGAAGTTCTTCTAAAGAATGAAACATGCCTTCAACTAAATAATACATATAGGCAGGACCGCTTCCAGCGATAGCCGTGACACTGTCCACATCTTTTTCTAGTACTTGTTTTACGGTACCTACTGCTTTAAACAACGATTCTGTGACTGCCAGATGTTCATCGCTGACGTATTTGCCTGGAGAGATAACAGTTGCTGATGAGCCGACCGCTGCTGATGTATTAGGCATCACTCGAATAACTGGGGCTTTATGACCTAGTAAGTATGAAATATAATCAGTTGTGATTCCGGCTAGCACCGAAAGGATTAGTTGTTTTTCTGAAGTGTACGATCGAATAGTTTTAATAGCTTCTTGAACTCCAGCTGGTTTCATTGCGAGTATGACAACATCAGCTTCTGCTAAGACTTGTTCATTGCTTGAGCTTACTTGTACACCGTATTTTTCTTTCAATTCAAGAAGTCGTGCTTCGTTTTGACGGTTTGTTACATATATATTTTTAGGGAGCATTTTCTTTTGCTGAATTAAACCTGAGATAATTGCTTCAGCCATAGATCCTGCGCCAATAAAAGCTAACTTATGGTGTTGTGTCACTAAATATCATCTCCAGATTGGTGATTGTTTTTAACATTTATTGTTCAGTAGTCATAAATTAGTCTGCCCAGTCAATAGGAATTGGATAAGAGTCTAAGTCGATAAAAATGAGTGGATATATTACTAATTAGGTTTACGTTGGAAAGACATTGATATGGAGAGTCAAACGTTAGAGGTGTTATTTTGTAAATTTCTTGTATGATTTTCCGTAAAAGATATAATGACAAATTAGATAAATGATAAAATAAATGGGCAAGGAGTAAAGATGTTTCCAACCAGTTGGCTGATATAGTTCAATCCAAATAAAAAAATGGTTCAATAATGTAGGACGTTGCAAGTGCAAAGATTAGACCTTTAAGGTAGTGGTTAAGCTTAGGCTTCAGCTGAAGTAAGGTCATAATGGTAATAGGCATTAGAGTTGTATCCCAAGGAAGGAATGCAGGAATTAATGGTAAAACAGAATGTTTATAATACCAAAAACCCAATTGAACGCCAAGAGAATCTAGAAAAGTTGAAAGAAATATAACAAAAAAACCAACAGTCAACAAACGTAAGGTACAGTCTTTCTGTCTAAATAAAAACCATAAAATCCAAGGAATGATGCTAAGACCTACTCCTATCCACCATTGCCAAGTAAAGAGGACACTGTCCAACCATATTGAAAGCTTTTCAATAGTGAGATCACTGACTTGATCATATATTTCTTCTAATTTTTTTTCGTCTTTTGGATCATGCATGATATGCTCCTTAGTTACTTTAAGAGGGGTATTTGGACTTTGTATGTAACGGTGATTATTATGACGGTTAAATGCTTGATCCCCTTAATAATGTTTTACTATGGGGATCAGTTTATTCACTTTATCGCTCTATCAATCCAACCTCATCTAAAAATTTTCTTGCTACTGTCGATTCAAGATCAATTTCTAAGTGCTACAGGAAAGCCCCGAAAAAAATTGGATTTGAATCCTGCATTTCGATCCGACGCATAATTAAGGGATTTTGTAGAAGACGTATTATTTGACAATTAAAATGCAATTAACATACAGTTGAAAGTAAGTTATTTCCTTTGTGAAATTCAAAGAAGTTGGCATGATAAAGATAGGAGTGTGATTGGAATGGCAAAGATCGTTATAATTTCAGGTGGACCATCAAAAACAACTAGGTTAAAAGGTATTATCGATTATGCACAAAGTGTGCTAAGTGAACAAGGAATGGATGTAGAGGAACTACATGTAATTGACATTCCAGCTGAGGACTTAATTTTAGCTAAATATAACAGTGAAGCTATTTTAGCAACGAATAAAAAAGTAGAAGAAGCCGACGCAGTTATTGTAGCAAGCCAAGTTTATAAAGCTTCTTTCACAGGAATCTTAAAAACATACCTAGACTTACTCCCACAAAAAGGGCTAGAGAACAAAATTGTTTTACCACTTATGCTAGGCGGTACGATTTCACATTTATTAGCAATTGATTATAGTTTGAAACCAGTTCTAGCTTCTTTAGGAGCAGAAAATATTATTAAAGGTGTTTTTACACTTGATACGTGTGTAACTAGAGAAGAAGATGGAAGTACAACAATTGAGCAAGAAGCGAAAGAACGATTAGAGGCTTCCTTCCATAAATTGGTGAAAGAACTAAAAAAACAATAATTACTTTTTAAAAGAACGAGCTTCAACAGGAAGTTCGTTTTTTTGTGTCGTGCCGAAATGTAAGTTCAGTGTATTGTACATACTAAATGTAGAAAGACCATTAAAATGAAAGAAGTAAAGGAGTTGAAGAAGAAAATGCCGATGTTTTTCGGGCAATCAGGTGCTAGTACAGGTAGTTATCAGTTCCCTTTTTTAGGATTGTTTGACGCTGATTTCGATGGAGAAATTAAAGGCGAGCACGATGCTTACGACATATATGTAAATGAAGAATTTGTTGGAAAAAAACTACTTCTTACTGAATCTGAAAATGTAGATGATGTTGTTAGTTTTTTAAAACAACAAGGAGTGCAGCAGGTTTCGGCTCAATTAGATGGAGACCATTATATTATTCGTTCAGAGGAATCAGAACGAATAAAACAAATTCTTGATGCTTATTTGCAAAACCGCTAAATCAAAAAAGGACCAGACCCCCATTGAGGAGTACTATAATGTGCTTGGGGGGTCTGAAATATAGTTTGAGACAACCTTATTGTCTTATTTATCCGACCAAGACTTTTCATTTAGCAAGCTTGGTGGTTTTTCCCCGTTTAAAGCGGTACGTAGATTTTTGGCTGCAAGTTTTGACATGTTATATTCACATTCTGTAGTCGAAGAGCCGATATGTGGCAAAGTAACTATATTTTTTAAAGTTAAAAGTGGATTATCAGGGTTGGTTGGTTCCTTTGTGAACACATCGATACCAGCTGCATGGATTTCTTTATTGACTAAAGCATGATAAAGAGCCTCTTCATCGACATTTTTTCCACGGGATCCATTTATGAAAATAGCACTTTTTTTCATTTTCTTAAAGTCTTTTACTCCTATCAATTTTTCCGTTTCTTTCGTAGCTGGGACCATCAAACAAACAAAATCTGATTGCGTAAGAAGATCATCGAAGTCACAATATGATGCTTGATATAACTCCTCAGCCTCTTTGTTTTTTGAGCGGTTATGGTAAAGAATATCCATGCCAAAGCCGAAATGAGCTCTTCTCGCTATAGCTCGGCCAATATTCCCCATTCCGATAATTCCTAGAGTTTTATGATGTACATCTACGCCATATTGATCTGGTTGGAGAGAAATATCCCACTGTCCTGACTTTACAAACTGATCTAACTCGGGAATTCTTCTAGCAGTTGAAAGCAGTAAACCAAAGATTGCATCTGCTGTTGTATCGTCCAAGACTCCCGGTGTATTTGTAGCCAGTATTTTCCGTTTTGTTAATTCTTCAAGGTCTAAGTTATCATAGCCAACGGATACGTTACAAACGACTTTAAGGTTGGGAGCGTTGTCTAATAGTTCTTTCGTTACTTTTAATGCAAGTCCAATAATGCCTTCAGCTTTTTTTAATGCAAGGTCAAAATCTGGATTTCCTATGTATTCATGGTTATGGAAACTTGTTACCTCGTACTCTTTTTCCAATTCTTTAATGACTCGTTTATCAACTCTCATATAGACAAGAACGTTTGGTTTCATAAAGACTCCTTTCAATCAATAGTACGTAAAAACTTTAGCACAAAATAACTTTTTTAACCAATGTTCCATAGGCAATGAATGGAGGTGTATGAAAAAAATTCTAAAAAAGTGTTTGAATTTATTGTAGATTCCTATATAATGACAATATAAATTAATTTAATAGAATTAACTAGGGGAGTCCAATGAGTTGGGCTGAGAAACATGAACGTTAAAGATTGTTGACCCTTTGGACCTGATCTGGATCATACCAGCGTGGGGAAGTTTAAGAAAGATTTTTATTGACTATACTTCTATCAATTAGCCGGGTCCAAACCAATTGTTTGGTTCCGGCTTTTTTATGTATCTTCAGCTTCCTTCCTTTTTATGTCTAGATTTTGTCCTTTCTATTTCAAAAGGAGAGAATTCAATGTCCACACCTTCATTAAATGAAAAAAACATTTCAATTATGTCTAGCTTTTCAGGCAGTAAAAAAGTGTATGTCCAAGGTTCGAGGCCTGACATTCAAGTACCTATGCGAGAAATTGAATTAAGTCCGACATCAGGAACGGTTGGGGAAGAGGAAAATCCGCCAGTTCGCGTATATGACACAAGTGGTCCATACACGGACCATCATTACAAAGTTGATATAACAAAAGGGCTTCCTGCTCTTCGCAGCAAGTGGATTAAAGAACGAAATGATGTGGAAGAGTACGAAGGGCGTAAGATTAAACCAGAGGATAACGGGTATATTTCGGCAGAAGACCCACGTGCCAATTCTCATGTCTTCCCTGGGTTAGAACGAAAGCCGTTACGTGCGAAAAAAGGTAAAAATGTAACACAGCTTCATTATGCAAAAAAAGGTATTATTACACCTGAAATGGAGTTTATCGCAATAAGAGAAAATCTTGATCCAGAATTCGTGCGTTTGGAGGTTGCAAGCGGTAGAGCGATTATCCCAGCAAACATCAACCATCCTGAAACAGAACCGATGATTATTGGACGCAATTTCCATGTGAAAATTAATGCGAATATTGGGAATTCGGCGGTTTCTTCATCAATTGAAGAAGAAGTTGAAAAAATGACATGGGCAACGCGCTGGGGTGCTGATACGATGATGGATTTATCGACAGGTAAAAACATTCACACAACACGTGAGTGGATCATTCGGAATTCTGCTGTTCCCGTTGGCACGGTTCCGCTGTATCAAGCACTTGAGAAGGTCAATGGGATTGCAGAGGATTTAACGTGGGAAGTATATCGTGATACGTTGATTGAGCAAGCAGAGCAAGGAGTTGATTACTTTACGATCCATGCGGGTGTTCTCATGCGATACGTTCCATTAACGGTAAAACGTCTAACAGGTATTGTTTCGCGAGGTGGCTCGATTATGGCACAGTGGTGTTTATATCACCATCAAGAGAACTTCTTATATACTCATTTTGAAGAAATTTGCGAGATTATGAAAACATATGATATCGCGTTTTCTTTAGGAGATGGGTTACGACCAGGATCCATTGCTGATGCAAATGATGAAGCCCAATTTGCGGAATTAGAAACTCTCGGCGAACTAACAAAGCTAGCTTGGCAGCATGATGTTCAAGTCATGGTGGAAGGACCAGGACATGTACCAATGCACTTAATTAAAGAAAACATGGATAAGCAGTTGGAAATGTGCCACGAAGCACCATTTTATACACTAGGTCCATTAACGACTGACATTGCTCCTGGATATGATCATATCACATCAGCTATTGGTGCTGCGATGATTGGTTGGTTTGGTACAGCAATGCTTTGCTACGTAACACCAAAAGAACATCTCGGATTACCTAATCGTGAAGATGTACGTGAAGGGGTTATTACGTACAAAATTGCCGCTCATGCTGCTGATTTAGCAAAAGGGCATCCAGGTGCACGAGTTCGTGATGATGCTTTGTCAAAAGCTCGTTTTGAATTCCGCTGGAGAGACCAATTTAATCTAGCACTTGATCCGGAACGGGCACTAGAATACCATGATGAAACGCTACCGGCTGAGGGGGCGAAAACGGCTCATTTTTGCTCGATGTGTGGTCCGAAGTTCTGTAGTATGAGAATTTCACATGACATTCGCCAATATGCGAAAGAAAATAAACTAGAAACTAGCGAAGCGATTGAAAAAGGCTTGAAGGAAAAAGCTGAGCAGTTTAAGAAGTCTGGCGGGAAAATTTATCAGTAAACATCTAAGGAGGATTGACGTGGTGAAGGTGCCTGATATTCAAAGGAAAATTGATAAATTAAGGGAGGATCTGCTTTACTGGGAAACTCACTTAAAGGACGTACAAAATAAGTGTCACCATTCATTTGAAAGTACTCCACTTTATAAAAGGTGTTTGCATTGTCAAAAGGTAGAAGCTTTATATTACTAGGTCATATAGTAAGAAAAGATTACAAAATTTCATAAATCATTTTCGAATTTGGTCTCACCGAAGTACCCTCTGAACATAAACTAGTTTCAGGGGGTGTTTTTCTTCATGTATGGAAGGTATGGAAGACCACCAGGGCCACCTGTAGGCCCGCCTTATCAACCTTATCAACAAAATGCAAAAACTCCTAAATCTAAGAAGCCAAAGGCATCATCATACAATATTCAGGATTTATTTACAGGGAAGAATTTAGATATTATTGCAGCTGCTTTATTATTATCTGGTAAATTAAAGGTTGATGCTGTGGAGTTATACCGAGCATCACCTGTAGTTTCAGTAACTTTATTAGGAGAGTTTCTTACTCCTGGAAATGATAAATCGAATGCTTTAGCAGACTTCTTAAAAGAAAATGGAGATATGACACTTGATGATGTATTTGAAGCCTTTCAACAAAGAATTGAGGAGGATTAATTAAATGGGGAAGAAACGATCAGGAAAGTATGATAGCGGCTTTGATGGGAAAGGTTTTACAGGTGCTATTTTAGTTGGAGTATTGCTTTCTTTATTAGTATTTGGATCAAGAGATATTGAGGATTTAACGGATGCACCAGATTAAACTATAACTTTATAATTAAAGGGCAGGCTGTGGAGAATCACTTCTCAACAACCTGTTTTTGTATGCATTTCGGGCTAAGGAATAGTGGTATGAAAAGAAAGTTATTTTTGCTGCTTTTTATCTAAAAGTGCACGTTCATTAGGTGTGAAAATTCTTGAACGTGTTAAAAATCGTTTCCCTTCAGGACCTTCAAGAGAAAACATTCCTCCACGTCCTTTGACCACGTCAATTATGAGCTGAGTGTGTTTCCAATATTCGTACTGCGCTGAGCTAATATAAAATGGGCAGTTACCGATTTCTCCGAGTAGTGTATCACTTTCGCCGATCATAAATTCATTTTCAGCATAACACATCGGGGAACTACCATCGCAGCAACCACCAGATTGATGGAACATAAGAGGGCCATGCTTCTTTTTTAAAAAGTCGATAAAATCGAGTGCTTCTTTTGTAGCTGTAACTTTTTTAATCATATCACCCTCCTGATGGCGGATTTAAATCGATTTTAATAAAAAAGGAAGATCACCTTTGAATGAAAAGAGTGCGAACAAGGTTGCGATGGCACCACACGCCGTGCGCCTTTTGAGAAGATCACTCAAAAGGCTTAAAAGATAACGGCGGCTTCGCACACCGCATCGATTTAAGTAAAAAAGAAGAGTGCTTTTTTACTTGAATCTTAATAAAACCCTAAGGCGTCTGGGTTGTAGCTTACTAGCATGTTTTTTGTTTGTTGGTAATGTGAGAGCATCATTTTGTGGTTTTCGCGTCCAACACCTGATGCTTTATAGCCACCAAATGCTGCATGTGCAGGATAAGCATGATAGCAATTTGTCCATACGCGACCTGCTTCAATGTTTCTGCCAAAGCGATAGGCTTTGTTGATATCGCGGGTCCATATACCTGCTCCAAGTCCATAAAGTGTATCATTGGCAATTTGCAATGCTTCTTCTTCATCTTTATAAGTTGTGACAGATACCACGGGGCCGAAGATCTCTTCTTGAAAAATACGCATTTTATTGTGCCCCTTAAAAACAGTAGGTTGGATATAGTACCCGTTTTCAAATCCCTTAATAGTATTTCTTTCCCCGCCGGTTAAGCACTCTGCTCCTTCTTGCTTTCCAATATCTAAGTACGATAATATTTTTTCCATTTGTTCATTTGATGCTTGAGCTCCCATCATCGTAGATACATCAAGTGGGTTTCCTATTTTTATTTCTTTTACCCTAGCAAGAGCTCGTTCCATAAACTGATCGTACATCGATTCAGGGATGAGTGCACGAGAAGGGCATGTACATACTTCACCTTGATTTAAAGCAAAAAGAACAAATCCTTCTATCGCTTTATTCAAAAAGGCGTCATCTTCCGCCATTACATCTTTAAAAAATATATTTGGTGATTTTCCTCCAAGTTCTAATGTGACTGGAATAATATTTTGAGAAGCGTATTGCATAATTAATCGACCTGTAGTTGTTTCTCCTGTAAAGGCTACTTTAGCAATTCTGGAGCTAGTAGCCAGCGGTTTCCCTGCTTCAACTCCAAATCCGTTTACTACATTTAATACACCAGGTGGCAGAAGGTCCTGTATTAATTCTAGTAATACCATAATTGAAGCAGGGGTTTGTTCTGCTGGTTTAAGAACAATGCAGTTACCAGCTGCTAAAGCAGGAGCTATCTTCCAAACGGCCATTAAGATTGGAAAGTTCCAAGGGATAATTTGTCCTACAACCCCTAATGGCTCATGGAAGTGATAAGCAACCGTATCATTATCAATTTGACTAATAGAGCCCTCTTGAGAGCGGATGACTCCTGCGAAATAGCGGAAATGGTCAACCGCGAGCGGGAGATCTGCGTTCAATGTTTCGCGCACCGCTTTTCCGTTATCCCACGTTTCAGCAACAGCTAACATCTCAAGGTTCTCTTCGATCCGATCAGCAATTTTATTTAGTATATTCGCTCTTTCCGTAACTGATGTTTTTCCCCATGAGGCTTTCGCAGCATGTGCAGCATCAAGGGCAAGTTCAATGTCTTCGGCAGTCGACCTAGCAACCTCACAAAAAACATCCCCAGTAACAGGGGTTACATTTTCAAAATATTGACCATTCACAGGGGTTGTCCATTCTCCATTAATATAATTTTCGTACCTTTTCTTAAAGGTAACTTTTGAATTAGGTGTACCTGGTTGAGCATAGATCATTTTTATTTTCCTCCTTGAAAGAGAGCAGTGGTTCTCTCTTATTAACTTTATAAAACGCCTACATAACAGGTGTATTATCATCACTACTAGATTATTCATATAAATAGATGTTTTCGAAAATAATTTTTAATAAGCTGCTATATTAACAAACTAGTGAATTTCGGCTAGACTTAATATCAAAGTTTAAGTGTCATTGTTTTTTTGGTGTGCAATCTCTTATTCTCTGGATGGTAGAGGATATGATTACGTCAGTTGTTGAAGCATTCTATTATGTAACTCAACATTTGTTTTTCGGGCAAAAAAAAGAGTGGTTGAAGTTGACCATACACTATCTCTCCTTATTTTTGTTATAACGAACATCGTCGGCGTTCTATTACATGGAATGGCATTACAATGTTTTTTTCAAAGATCGGAAAGTTGGTATTGTCATTATAAGTAAAAACGAATGAGGCAGTCGTCAAAAAAAGAAGAGAAATCTTTGTAAGTTGAAACCTTTTGTCATGATTGGTCGTTTCATTAGTAGAGAAATTAGTTGAGAGTATAGACGGAGGTTGCAAACATGGAGGAACAATTAATCGAGCGGGCCAAGAAAGGCGATGATGACGCCTTCCAGCAATTAATTGAGCAACATCTTAAGACAGTTGAAAAATTCGCCTTTCAAATTGGTGTCTCACCAACTCATATTGAAGATGTAACTCAAGAAGTCTTTATAAAGGTGTATCGTTTTATTCATAAACACAACCGTGGAAAATTTACAACATGGCTTTATTCCATTACGTTAAATGTTATCCGAGATTTTTATCGAAAAGAAAAACAAATGAAAAGAAAAACAGTTGAACTACAAAAGTATGCCTCACAGCACATGTTTTTTAATGACCATTTTGATGAAGAAGCCCAAGAACTGCATCAAATGATCCATAGGTTAGAAGAAAAATACAAAATTCCTATTGTCTTACATTTTTTCCATGGGCAAAATTATCAAGAGATCGCTAAGGTACTAGGGGTAACAGAAGGGGCAATCAAAACGAGAATTTTACGTGCAAAGCAAAAACTCAAGGCGGAGTATGAAAAAGTAGGTGAGCAACTATGAGCAGAAATAATTTTGATGAGACGATGGAACGATTAAATAAATACTATGAAAAAATGCCGACTCAATCATCCTCTGCGGATATAATGGCTAACATAAAAAAGAAAAAGAAACGAAATTGGTCTTGGGCGAGGTCGTATCAACGTTGGCAAGTAGCAGCATTGGTTGTTCTTATGTTGGGAATTGGCTATGTGCTAGGGGCTAGTCAGCTTTCAGGTAGTAATGAATCAGCATCGCCAATCGATTCAGCAGCTGATCAAGCGCCTATGGAGAGTATGAGTATCATGATGGCAGAAGAAGAGGCTGAAGATCAAGAAGCTGTTGGGGAGAATAGAACTCTTGAATCCTTTACTAGTGAAGAAGAGACAAAGTGGATTCAGCTTGTTGATGAAGAGGGAATGGACGATGAGAAGCTAGTTCGTAGATTAGAAATTGAAGGTCTTTCATTTACAACGTATTATGATCATGAATTTGAGTTGGAACACGTTACAAATGAGCAAGGACAGTCCATTAAAGTTTTTGCAAATTATGGTCAAGGTCGTGTCGAACCAGTATTGTTTGAAGTTCATAAATTTGCAGATTCTAACAGCTACGATCAAGCAGTTGAAGCTTATAAAACAATGATGATTGAGTCAGGGTATATCGAAGTTGAAACAAATAACTTTTTTGAGACCATAGGGGTTCCAGGGCAAGGTGTGGAAGAATTTATGTTTGAAAAAGATGGCGTGTACGCTCATGTAGTTCCAGTTGAACATGTAGATGGTTATTATTTTCTAAGAACAAGTTCTTTTAGCATAGGCAATACAGAAATGATTGAATTCAGTGAAGGATTTGGTCGAGAGCTAAAGGTGATCCTTGATGAGTTTAGCTGGGTTTATTAGTAACTTGAAAAATTAAACAAACAGGTTGTTTTAGAAGGCGCTGAGAAGAGGAAACCAACTTTTTCAGTGCCTTCGTTGTTTTGGGTATTCTTTTCCTGTCTAATATTGAGTAAGTCATATTATCCTTTTTCTTTGTAACTAATTCAAAATGTAGTAACATATAACTGAAATGGAATACATAGGAGTCGATGGAAGGGAGCTTGATCAAATGCCACAGTATAAATCAAGAGAAGAAGTCCCATTAGAGGAAAAGTGGAACTTAGCTGATATTTATGAAGACATTTCACATTGGGAAAAGGACTTACAATCAGTTGAAGATCGATTACCAAAGTTAAAAGCATTTGATGGGAGCATTAACGATGCAAAGTCGTTATATGATTATCTTGTTCTTAGTGAGGAAACAGGTTATACGTTTAAAAAAGTGTATGTATATGCAATGCTTCAGGTGGATTTAGACACGAGAGATTCAAAATCTCAATCGTATCTAGATCGTGCTAAAACACTTGGTGTGAAACTTAGTTCAGCAACATCGTTCTTTATGCCGTTTCTCTTAAGTTTAGAGGAGAGTACATTGAAAGGTTACATTAGTGAAATTGATGGCCTTACGTATTTTGAAGAAGACCTTTTAGAATCGTATCGTTATAAAAAGCATGTACTTACAAAAGAAAAAGAGGAAGTTTTATCAGATCTAGGAGAGGCTCTATCAGCACCAAGTAATACGTTTGGTATGATTAATAATGCTGATATTAAGTTTGGTGAAGTGACAACAAAAGAGGGAGAGAAAGTTGAACTGACAAGAGGTATGTATTCAAAATTAATTGAAGACGAAAATCGTGATGTCCGTCTTGAAGCATACAAAGCTTACTATCAGCCATATGTTCAACTAAAAAATACGATTGCATCTACCTTAGCTTCGGCGATTAAAAACAATGTGACGTTATCGAAAATGCGTCAATATCCTTCTGCTTTAGAGAAATCTTTATTCTCTGATATGGTTCCAAAAGAAGTGTATGATAATTTAATTGAAGTTACTAAAGCAAAAATTGCACCGTTACATCGTTATGCGGCGATTCGAAAAGAGGTCCTTGGGCTTGAAGAGCTACGTCAGTATGACTTGAATGTTCCTTTAGTAAAGGATGTTAAAGAGGACATTTCTTTTGTGGAAGCATATGACACCATGTTAAAAAGCTTGGCTCCACTTGGAGAAGAATATGTTGAAACTTTACGTAGCTTCAAAGAAAAGCGCTATTTTGACGTTAGAGAAACACCAGGAAAGAGATCAGGAGCTTACAATTTAGGGCTTTACGGAGTTCATCCATTTGTACTGCTTAATCATCAAGATGACTTAGATAGTTTATTTACACTTGTACACGAGTGCGGGCATGCGATGCATTCATGGTACTCATCCAAACATCAACCCCAAATTACGGCAGGGTACTCAATCTTCGTTGCCGAAGTAGCATCTACTGTAAATGAAGTGCTTCTTATTCGCTATTTGTTAAAAACGACTGAGAATGAGACAATGAAAAAGCATTTACTTAATCATTTTATTGACAGTTTTAGAGGTACGCTTTTTACTCAAGTAATGTTTGCTGAGTTTGAGAAAATCACACACGAAAAGGCCGAGAATGGGGAACCATTGAATGCAGATGTATTTAATGAAGTATACGAGACCATTTTTGAAGAGTTTAATGGAAATGAAGTTGTCTTTGATGAGGAAGTTAAATACGGCTGGTCACGAATTCCTCATTTTTATCGTCCGTTTTATGTATACAAATATGCAACTGGTTATGCAGCAGCTATCCATATTGCAGACCAGCTTCTTGAAGGAAAGCCGGAAATACTCGAGAAGTACCTTACATTCTTAAAGAGTGGGAGTTCCGATTACCCACTTGAGCTTTTAAAGGCAGCAGGTGTTGATTTGACCAATCCTGAGCCAATTAAAAATGCATTAACGATATTCGGTGAGTTAGTTGATGAATTTTCAAAACTATAATTTTTGCTATGAGAAGGGAGTATCTAAAAGGTCAAAATTCAGACCTTTTGGGATAACCCCTTCTTTTTTCATGTCCTTGATCTTTTTCCCATGTATGAAATTGTAATTCCACCGCATCTTATAAAGGAATAAAGCGTATGAAAAAGCATGATTTGACCCATTTGACCTACTTTTTGATACGTTTCAAGAAGAATGAAGGATGTGTTATGACGATTGGCGAAAAAAGGCAAAGGCTTAGTCATATTAGCAATTGGGTCGATCCCTTTAATTATGACATTAGGAAATTCAATGCTCATACCGATCTTGCCGAGATTGGAAACTGAATTAGGGATAACTGCTTTTCAAGCAAGTTTGACCATAACGATTTTCTCAATTACAGCGGCCATTTTTATTCCAATTCTAGGATACATGTCTGACCGATTTTCAAGAAAAGCAATTATTGTGCCTGCTCTTATTCTTTATGGAATTGGTGGATTATTAGCAGGGGTATCTGCTGCTTGGTTTAATAGCGCTTATATTTGGATCATGATTGGCAGAGCGTTACAAGGGATTGGCGCAGCCGGTACAGCTCCAATTGCAATGGCTTTAACAGGAGATTTGTTTAAAGGTGGAGACCAAAGTAAAGTACTAGGGATTGTAGAAGCCTCAAATGGATTTGGTAAAGTACTTTCGCCAATTGTAGGATCGCTATTGGCTTTATTAGTTTGGTATGGTCCGTTCTGGGGGTTTCCAGTATTTGTATTGATTTCTGTGCTACTAACCATTTTCTTTATTAAAGAAAAAAAGAAAAAGAAACAAGCTCCTCCATTAGGCAAATATGTAAAGGGTTTATTTTCGGTCTTCAAACATGAAGGCAGATGGTTATTTACAGCTTATTTAGCCGGAGCAACTTGTTTGTTTACGCTTTTTGGGATTTTGTTTTATTTATCGGATACGTTGGAGACACAGTATAATATCGATGGAGTACTGAAGGGTGTGATTTTAGCGATTCCGCTTCTTTTTATGATGACTACGTCATTAATAACAGGAAGTAAAATTGGTAAAGACATAAAAAGAATGAAAAAAGTGATTATTACTGGATTTTTATTAATGACTATTTCGTTTGCTTCGTTGGTCTTTTTTACAAGATTGGTTCCATTCATTGGTATATTAGCTATATCAAGCATCGGAACGGGCCTTGTCTTGCCTTGTTTAAATAGTCTCATTACAGGTTCTGTTGGAGCGGAAAGAAGAGGATTTGTGACATCCCTTTATGGTTCAGTTCGATTTCTAGGAGTGGCCGCTGGTCCACCGATCTTTGAAGCGTTAATGAATTGGTCGAGGACTGGTATGTTTTTAGCGACTGCTGGGTTAACTCTTTTCGTCGGATTATTATGTCTTGTATTAATCCATGTGAAAAATCAGAAGAAAACAAGTGAAGACAGCGAAGCGAATACATTATTTAAAAAACTGCAACTAACGACAGAATAAGAACTAGGAGGAGTTCGTTTTGCAAATTTATTTTTCTCCCGAATTTTTAAAAGAGGATGCACAAGTATTAAATGTTGTAACAGATGCGAATAAGCCGGTTGGATACATGGCCTTTTTAATGGAAGAAGAAAAGAAAAAAATGTATGTTTATGGACAGTTGCAAGAAGAAGGGGTATATGAAGACTTTAAAGATTTAGTGAAGCCATACTTAGAAGGATTAAAAAAGTTAAAACCAGAATTAGAAGTGTATTCTTACTTATCAGTTGGTGGGAAGAAAGTTGAATTAGGAGAAGAGGATAAAAAAGAAGAATAGTCTCTAAATTTGTGTACACACACTAATTCAGAATTAGGTGAATATCATATCCTAGCTTAAAAAAGGGGGCTAGGATATGGATTTTTTTTGGCAGGTGTTCGAGATCCATCACGTGCTCGTCCTGTTTCTAGGTTTACTACTTGGCATGTTTGTAGGAGCAATGCCGGGACTAACGCCAACTATGGGTGTTGCTCTTATGATCCCTTTTACCTTTGCACTCGGGCCAACAGAGGGGTTAATTCTACTAGGTGGTATTTATTGCGGAAGTGTATTTGGAGGGTCCATACCAGCGATATTATTTAATGTTCCTGGTGCACCTGCAAATGTTGCAACAACCTTTGACGGTTACCCAATGACTAAACAAGGGAAATGCGCTGGAGTTAGCTACGATATCCTCGGTAATTGGCGGATTATTTGGGATGTTTTTGTTACTTTTTTTTGCGCCAGTATTTGCTGATTTCTCATTAAGGTTCGGACCGACAGAGAGCTTTTGGATCGCAATATTCGGAATAACTGTTATTGCAGCGATATCCGATGGGGCAGTCAATAAGAACTTAATCGGTGGTTGTATAGGGATTGGCTTATCATTTGTAGGGATTAGTATGATTACAGGTACAGCTCGCTTTACGTTTGGTATGGACTCGTTAGTTGGAGAGCTACATATGGTAGCTGTGTTAATAGGGCTGTTCGCCTTTCCACAAGCGTTACGAATGATTGAGGATTTTCGAGAAAATTCTAGAGGAGAAGATAAGCGGAATGGCTATAAGCAATCCCAATCATCAATTAGAGAATCCTTTGGGGATGTCTTAAAAAAACCAAAATATGTAACTATTGGTAGTGGATTAGGCGCGTTTATTGGAATGATCCCTGGAGCAGGAGGGAATATTGCCAGTTTACTAGCTTATAATGAGGCAAAGCGTTTCTCTAAAAAGAAAGACCAATTTGGAAAAGGCGATAAAAATGGGATTATCGCATCCGAAAGTTCGAATAATGCGATGGTCGGAGGCTCACTAATTCCATTACTTACGCTTGGTATTCCTGGATCACCAACCGCAGCAATATTTTTGGGAGGATTGCTCATTCACGGTATTTGGCCGGGGAATAATCTATTTGTTGATCATGCTCATGTTGCATATACGTTTCTATATAGTATGATAGCTGCACAAATCTTACTACTCGTGCTAGGTCTTTCACTTATTAAGTACATGACGCGGCTTACTTCTATTCCAGCTTATTTTATGGCTCCTGTTATTCTTTCATTTTCGATCATAGGTGCTTATACAACTCAAAACAATTTATTTGATATTTATACGGTCGTAATTTTAGGCTTGCTTATGTTCGTCTTGCAAAAATACGGTTTTTCTCCTGCACCAATTGCATTAGGGTTCATTTTAGGTCCAATTGCAGAACAAGGATTACTTCAAGGACTGCAACTTGGTGGAGCCCGAGGTTCTGCTTTCATTTATTTTTTACTGGGACGTGGAACGTAATATTATACAGCTTAGTTATGTTGACGATTGTTTTGGCTATCAGGCAAGCCTTACGCAAAAATAAAAATCTACGGAAAAAGGAACTTCAATTCTCACTTCAAGGGTTAGGTACAAAATATGCATGGGCATGGCTTTTGGTTAGCGGGGTAATTCTAAGCTCAGCTAGTTTAATGTCTCAAATGCAATTTGAGCAAAAAATCTTCCCTCTTATAAACGCAGGTTTTCTCTTTCTATTAGTTATGATTGAGTATGGTAAGAAAGTTTTTGTTAGCCCAGACATAAAAGTTACTTCACAACAACGAAGATCATGGCCGTTATATTTCCTTATTGTTATAGTCTCTATTGTTAGCTTATTAACTACATTTATCGGTACTATACACAAGTATTACTATTAATGATTACAATTCCACTGTTTGTTTATCATCAATACAAACAGAAGGAATCATCTTTAACCATTCGGAAGATAGTTATTGTCTCTATTTCATTCACACTCGTTCTGTATGTCGTTTTCTCTATACTATTAAAGGTTCCAATTTAAAAATAAAGGGGTCAGACCCCTAATCTTTTTACTCGGTTACACCAATGGATTTTAATAACTCCTCATAAATGTCAGTTCTAGCTTCCATGTCCGCTATAACTTCATTGCGGTTCATAATAAGCATATCGGCTCCAGCCTGTTCCATTTCAGCTAGGAACTTTTCATCTTTTAGAATGCTCAGAAATGCTTCTTCTAGCTTTTCAATGACTTCCGTAGGAGTATCTTTTCTGGCTGCAATACCACGGTCAGTACTCATAACGACTTCTGGATAGCCTAATTCAGTAAATGTTGGGATATCAGGTGAAAAGGGGTGGCGTTCTTCTGTTGCTATTGCAAGTGGGATTACTTCATCACCTAGGCGATAAATGTCAGAAAGGTTACCGGCAACAACATCTGTATGGCCACCAAGAACAGAGGCAATGGCATCAGCTGCTCTTTGAAAAGGAACATCTTCAAGGTTAATATCTGCTGCGTTCTCAAGCAATAAAGTGGCTAAATGTTGACCAACATATAACCCCGCATTCCCAACCGTAATCGTGCCAGGAGAACGTCTGGCTTCGTCAATCAATTCTTCTAAATTTGTAATACTACTGTCTGCTCTTACCGCAAAAACGGTTGGATCTCCGCCCCAGTTAACAAGCGGCTCAAACGTATCGACTTCAAAGCTCGTTTGGCCAACTAACGGTTGAGTTATGATATGAGGAAGATTATAAGCTGCTAATGTATATCCATCTGGTTCCACTGTTGAAAACGAGTTCCACCCAACTTGACCGCCTCCGCCTGGCCTATTTACGATGACAAGTTCTTGCCCAAGGTACTCACTAGCATACTTTGAGATAATTCTTGCTTGGGTGTCAGTAGCAGCTCCTGGAGAAAAGGAAACAATCAACTGAATGCTTTTGTCTGGAAATTCTCCTTCAGTTGTGGGTGATAAGTCTGAACAGCTTGCTAACAAAAGAACAATCAAACAACCAAACAATGCGACCAAGCTTTTTTTCATAGTTACACATCCTTCAAAATAATTTCCTTTATATGAAGAATATGCCAAAAATATATAATGGAATGTTGTCTATAAGAAATAGCCCATACATATACGATGATCTATCGCTTTACACTTTTTTTCCTCCAACCTTGTATAGGTTGCTCAAAAAGTAACATCGTTCTTAAACGGAAAATAACATCAACCATTTTTGTAGAGAGCCATTGAGAAATTAGTGCTTGAATAACAATTGGCCAGGCAATGATTGAGCCAGTCACAATAAAAATAGAACCATTCAAAAAAAAGAGAGGCTTTCCTGGGGCTATGTCTCGAACGTTTGCTATGATAAGGGCAAGGACGCCCATCCCACCATTCGACACACCTTGGCGTAGAAGAATACCTACTCCAATTCCTAAAATAATAGATCCAATAACTAAATCAATCCAAACATTGTCATAGGGCCTGTACAACTCAAAACTAAATAAATGAACACTTAAGGATGTAATGGTAATCCCGTACATCGTTCCAATTGCACTTGCATTTCCAAGCCAATATATGGCAGCAACAAGCATTGAAAAGTTTACGAGCCATAGAGCAAAACTAAATGGAATATTTACCCAATAATTGAGCAAAACAGCAAGTCCTCCTGCACCACCAGAAGGAATGGAATGAGGAAAAAGAAAAAGTGCCATTCCGATGCCTTGAATGAACCCTCCGCACGTAATTAATAAATATGACCGTAATGAATGTACCATAGTTGCTCCTATAGTTTATTTGTTATTGTGGAGTTCTTGTCCTTATATCATTGTATTAGCTTTTTCCATATTTATGTTAGCAGTTTCTCATGGTTCATTGAATTACACATTTTGTTTTGGAGGAAAATTGTAAAGAGCCCAAACGAAATGAAAGAATGAACATAGGATATGAGTGTAAGTTAACAACGAATCAAAGGAGATGATTTTCATGACACACGCAACTCCAGGTTACGGTGGCGGTTTCGCGTTATTAGTAGTGCTGTTTATTTTATTAATCATTATTGGATGTAGCTGGTGCGGCTATTAATTTGCATTAGCAAGAGGGCTGACTCATAGAGTCGGCTTTCTTTTTTTAGTTAAATTATTGTCCTAATAACCTAAATCATTTCATAGACTTGTACAAGCGATAAAGTTGTCCGTCGTAAGATTGATGATTGGAGGATGGTTCTATGAGTGTGTTTTTAGGGTACATATTTTTAGGATTAAGTTTGGCTGCACCTATTGGTCCGGTTAATGCAGCCCAATTAGATCGTGGAATAAAAAGCGGTTTTTTTCATGCGTGGCTTGTCGGGTTAGGTGCTACTGTTGCCGATGCTTTTTATATGTTGCTTGTTTTTGTTGGAGTCGTGCAATTTATTGAAATACCAATCATTCAAACGTTTTTATGGATTTTCGGTTTTTTCGTTTTAGTGTATACGGGGATTGAGAGCATCTCTGGGGCAGGAAGGATTTGCTCTACAAATATGAGGAGTTTAAAGGATTCATATTTGAAATCCTTTTTCTCGGGCTTTTTCATGTCACTTTTTAACCCACTAACGATATTATTTTGGCTTGGAATCTTTGGTTCTATTTTGGCGAAGACGGTGACGACTTATGGGACAAGTCAAGTGATTTTATATAGTGCTGCCATCTTTATTGGGATAACTGTATGGGATATAACAATGGCAGCACTTGCTAGTACATTGCGAAAATATTTGACGAATAGACTGTTAACCATCATATCAATCGTTTCTGGCTTTTCCCTAATTGGATTCGGAGTATACTTTGGGATTCAGGCATTTCTTATTCTAACTTCGTAAATAAAGAAGGACTAGGTGGGTTGTCATCTTTTTTCTTCTTCCAAAAATGGCGCATAATTAATGTGACAATTGCGACCAAAAGGATAAAAACTAGGCTTATATAGAAGCCTGGTCGGCTTGTTTGATGAAACACGGTACCAATAACTGCAAGGAGAACGAAGACAAAACCAAGAACTCGCTTTATTTTGTCCTTTGTCGTTAATTCTAATAAACGTCCGTACGATCCTAAAATGAAAATCCAGTTATATAGCAACATAATTCCAGCTGCCGTCGTTACATATTCGTAAAGGCGGCCTGGGATGACAATGGCAAGAATAATAGAGACGACCATTCCAGCGGCTGTTAGACCAATTGCTGGTAAAGCAATGTTTTTCCCAATTCTCTTAGAAAATAAAGTTGGGGCATCTCGGTCTTCCGCTAAAGTAACAAGAATTCGAATAACAGCAAATAAAGAGGCTACCATTGTTGAAAAGCCTGCAATAATAAATACAGCATTAAAGAAATGGTTTATATAAGGAACATTAAAGGCATTCAGTGCCGTTACAAACGGACTTTGCTCTGTCGTAAAGTTATTCCAAGAAACCATAAACAAGGCTAGTCCAATAGAGGCAATGTAAATAATCGCTAGGACTGTAAGCATTACTTTACCCGATTTCGGTGCTTCATTCATATTTTTTAATCGAATTGCAATTAATCCCATAATTTCGATTCCAGCAAATCCGTAAAATCCGTAGATGAACGCAGGAAGTAATCCAGTAAGTCCATTCGGAAAAAGGGAATCGTATGTTCTTGGAAGGGGGACATCTTCTCCACCTTGACCGAATATTCCAAATAAGGCTAAAATGGCTAAAATAATAAACATGAGAATGGCTGCAACTTTTAGAACTGCCAAAAGGTTTTCAACACGGTCAAAACTCTTTGTTCCAACTACTATAACAAGAATTCCAAGAGCAGCATATACACAAGCAAATACCCATAAAGGAACAGCTGGGAACCAAAATCTAGTGAAGATCGATAATGCAGTCATTTGACTTCCCATAATTAGCATTTCTGATAACCAATATACCCAACCACTACTAAAGCCTGCCCAGCGACCATAGGCTTTTTTTGCGTATGAACGAAACGATCCTTTTTGCGGATCAGCCATTGTCATCTTTGCCAGTGCTTCATAAACAAAATAGGTTCCAACAGCAGCTAAGGCAAAGGCAAATAAAACGGAAGGGCCAGCCATATCAATAGCAATGCTTGATCCAAGAAAAAAACCTGTACCAATTGTACCGGCTATTCCTAGTAAGGATAATTCCCACCATTTCAATGGTTTTTCCGCTTGTTCACCAGCTTTTGTCTTCAAGTTTATCACTCCTCATTCGAAATTATTGTTCGAAAAAGAAGCGTTGTTTATGTAATGAATGAGATAGAATTTATGAATTATTAAAGGGAAGCGTCTTTCATTTGGATTACTTCGTAGAAATGGTTATGATATAGGAAGGACAAAAAGGGCAGGGAAGCATTATGGACACAGTAACTCACATGTTGTTTGGTTTAACAACGTACGGCGCAGTGAAGAAAGAGGAGATGGATCGAAATAAAAAAAGAGCATTGCTATTTTCTGCGTTGACCTCAAGCCAAATTCCGGATATTGATGTGGTTGCTAATATAACGGAGACTGGCAGAGTGATGGGACAAATGTGGCATAGAGGGTTAACGCATTCGTTTTTTCTAGTGCCAATATGGGCTGGACTTATTTACGTAGTTGCCTATTTTATCTGGAAGCGTAAAGACTTACTTATTTTCTATTTGGCTATGATAAATGTCGCAATACATAACGCGTCAGATGCATTAAATGCTTGGGGAACAGGGGTTTTTGAACCACTTTCACAGATGAGGGTGACGCTTGGGGTTATCCCAATTGTTGACTTAGTGTTCTGGTCAATTATATTATTTGGTTTCGTAATTATTAGGATTAAAAGACATATACAACGATATAAAGTATGGAGATATGTTTGGGTTGGTATTACTTTACACATATTCATCCAGGGAATTCAAGGGATAATCATTTATCAAGAAGCGATAAAAGAGTATGAAGAAGTGGCTCTCTCAGCTAGTTTCCTCCCAGGTCATTTTTCGGTTATTGGAAAAAACTCAGATATTGTTACACTTTCTAATGCAACTGTTTGGGGAGGAGAAGTTGTGAATGAAACCATTGTATCAATGGATGAGGCTAATTTAGAGCCACTTTATCAAGAAAATCCGAAAGCGGAAGTATTAGTGGAATGGTCACCATTTGTCGTAGTAGTTGAAACAGATGAAATACTAGGGGTGTATGATCCACGCTTTTATCGGGACGGTTCATCTTTTTTGTTTGAATATATTAACATTAACCGAGAGTAGAGTGACAATTAGTTCACTCTTTCTTTTCTTGGTTATGAGTATGTTTCGTTCTTTCACGTTGATACCTTACGATAATCGACATAAGCTCCGCTTTTGAAATGAAATCTCCAAATTCCTCTGAATATTTGTGCTGCAGTTTCTCAAGGTGCTTTAGTGACTTTTTGCTTAAGCGAGAAAATTGTTTTTCTGATAAATCCATCTGTATTCTCCCTTCTATAGTAAACCTATATATTATATGCAGAAATATCGATAATATTTCTACGAAAAAAGGCGGAATTTAGAACCGAAAAGTAGGAGGTGACGAAATACAAGCAGTAGGTTAAAAGGAAGTAATAGAAATTATAAAGAGCCAGTCTGTTTCGCATTGAAAGCAAGCTGGCTATTGCCATTTTTTTTAGAGGCTCATTCTACAATAAGATTGTCTCTCCTATTTTCAAAGTGTTTAACTTTTTGTCGGGTGTGTTTCTGCTGGACCATTCTGCATGCAGTCTTTCTAACGCTTCAGGTCCCGTATCCATTGATAGTCGGTAAGTCCCGTAATGCATCGGCACAAACGCTTTTGCACCAAGGTCTAAAAATGCTTGTACCGCCTGTTCTGGGTTCATATGTTGCAATCCTGACATCCATTCCGGCTCATAATCGCCTATTGGCATAAAAGCCGTATCAATCGTAAAGCGATTCCCAATATCATAAAACCCACGAAAATAACCAGTATCTCCAGCAAAATAAAAGGTATGTTGATCAGATTGAATGATCCACCCTCCCCAATGTGCACGATTTTTATCAAAGAGATTTCTTCGGCTCCAATGTTGAGCGGGAACGAAATGGAGCTTGATATCTTTATACTTGAATGAATTCCACCAGTTGGCTTCACTAACGGACGTGATTTTCCTTAGGTTAAATAGTTTCTTTAAACCACAGGGTACAAACAAATGAGGATTTCCTTTAAGTCTTTTAATTGATGAAAATTCAAGATGATCAAAATGCGCATGGGAGATGACTACGATATCTATTTCTGGTAACTTTTCAAGTTCGATACCTAATGGAACCAATCTTCTTTCCGTTCCCATCCGTTTAGAAAAGACAGGATCTGTTAAAATATTGAGTCCATGACATTGTATGAGGAAGGTAGAGTGACCAATCCATGTATACGTCATATGGGAGCGGTTTTGTTGGAGATAGTGAATATTCGTATTCTCTTCTACGGGGATACGGCTTTTTAAATCCTTGCCTTTATTACGAATTTGAAAATAATGATACAACTTTCGAAGATTTATCTTATTTTTATCGATATTATCTAAATTTTGAAACGGTCTCTTCAAAACAGATCACTCCTTGTTTAATTGTAGAGGTGATGAAGGAGCTGTCTCAAAAAGCCAAGAAACAGAAATAGCAATGGCTCTGGTCGCTACTCGCCTTGAGAGGAGAAATCAACTCAAGGCTTATAAAAGATGTAACGACTCCGCACATTGCTTAATGGTTATCTCCTTCTCTTAAAACAGGAAGAGTGCAGCAGCGGAAAGATCCTCCAGATTTGATGATTTCGGTAATATCGACTTCAATCACTTCAAAACCACGTGCTCGTAACTGCTCATTTACTTTTGTATTCACTGGCAAACTAAAGATTTTTTTGTTGCCAATCGATAAGACGTTGGTTCCTAGTGTAAATTGTTCTTCTTCCGTGACTTCAATTAAATCAAATCGAGAAGCAAGGAAGTCAATTTCTTTCGCTGTTAAAGCGCCAGGGTAAATAAGTGCTTCTTTAGGAGATACAATATTAAATACACAGTCCAAATGTAAATACTTTTCTGTAAAAGGAACAGGCACAACCTCGTAGTGAGGCAAAATACTTTGTAGGTGATCAATCGCATTTTGATTCGTACGATTGCTTAAACCGACGTAGATCGATTCTCCGTCAACAATAACATCTCCACCTTCAATCATATCACCAATTAAATTAAAATAAGACATTCGCTCCTGTTTAATCCAACCACGTAATACTTCTTCTTCGCCTTGTCTAATCTTATGAGCCATTTCGGCAACAAACAAGATATGCCCAAAGGTAAATCCGATATCGCGTGTAAATACTTGCTCAGGAAACATTTTTAAAGCAGGTAATAAAACAACATCAATCCCATGGTCCTCAAGTGTTTTCACAAATTTCTTATGTTGAGCCATTGCTAGTTCAATATGGATTCCTTCATCTTTAAATTTCTTTTGTGTTTCATTGATAACATCGCGAATCGTCATATATTCTGGTTTGCATAAAATGACTTGTTTTAATACATCATATTCACTTCTTGCAAACGGCTTTCGTTGTTGCTTAGAGAAAATAGACATTTATGATCCCCCAGTTGTTTATCAGACTTTATCAATGATAGCATTCCCAATGTTGGCAGAAACATAAGGTCTATTTTTAATGATTTGAACATGTTTAAACATAGTCATTTGGTTCATAATGGGAAATAGAGACAAATACACGTAGCAGTCATAAAGGAGGAAATGTGGAGCAGCTAATTGAGTTTGTTGAAGCACAACAGACATGGTTATTTTTAATTGGTGTTGTGATTGTTGTTTTTTTGCTTATTTCCTTATTAAAAACGCTATTTAAATTTGCTGTTATTTTGCTCGTAGTGGCAATAGGGGCAGTTGTTTTATTTGATATGGCACCGGAAGAGCTTGCTGAAAGTGGAGTTAACTCGGTGAAAAAGGGAACAGCGTTTATCCAAGATAAAATGATCCCAATGATGTCTGAAGGTTATCTAGAAGAACTGTTCAAACAGTCCATATCTATAAATAAATTATTAGATGATCATGAACTAAACAATCACGACGAACAGGACACCATAGTTGAAGTAATTAAAGAGAATAAGTGAAGAAGGTACTAAAAAGGGTACCCCAACCCTTTTTAGTACCTTCACTTTTACTCACTATATTTCTTTACGCTCAATAACAACTTATAGTAAGATTAGTTTTTAAGAAAAATAACAAGGAGAAACTTTGAAAATATGAAACTTATTTCTTGGAATGTCAATGGAATACGCGCCTGTGTGAATAAAGGTTTTTTAGATTATTTTCATAAAGTGAATGCAGATATATTTTGTTTGCAAGAAACAAAGTGTCAGCCGGAGCAAATTCAATTACAGCTTGATGGATATGATCAATACTGGAATTCAGCTGAAAGAAAAGGTTATTCAGGTACAGCTATTTTTTCAAAAGTGAAACCATTATCTGTCCAGTTTGGATTAGGGGATGACTTTAAAGAAAATGAAGGCAGAGTCATCACTTTAGAGTTTGATTCATTTTATCTGGTGAATGTTTATACACCTAATTCAAAAAGAGACTTGTCGCGTCTTGAATATCGACTTGAGTGGGAAGAGCGGATTCGTGCGTACTTGAAAGAACTTGATACAATAAAACCAATCGTTCTTTGTGGAGATTTAAATGTTGCTCATCAAGAGATCGACCTAAAAAACCATAAGTCCAATCAAAAAAACTCAGGTTTTACACCTGAAGAGAGAGCGAAAATGTCAACGCTACTTCAATCGGGTTTTGTAGACACGTTCCGCTATCTTTATCCAAATAAGGAAGATTGCTATACATGGTGGTCTTACATGAATAAAGTTCGAGAAAGAAATATTGGTTGGCGTATTGATTATTTTATTGTTTCTGATCGACTAAAAGAATTTATAAAAGAGGCAGAAATCCATTCAGAAGTGTTAGGGAGTGATCACTGTCCGGTTAAAGTAGAGTTAACGATCTAAAATAAAGAGAAGTCCAGCAACATTTTGAAATTAACTGTTGCAACCGAACCAGTCATATCAGCTAAAAGAGCATGTTTATTTACATCCATTACAACGCGCCTTCCATCCCAAATACCAAATATATAAAGGGATATATAGAAGAAACCATCTAGTGTCTAGAACTTGTTGGGCCAATGCGAATCTTCCATTGAAGGAATATATAATCGCAACATTCAGATTTGAATATGTATTAATAATAAATTCCCATGCAATAAGAATGACTCCAGAAATATATTTACACATGGCAATCTTGAGGCAATCCTGGGAAGGCAGCTCCCCACCACATTGCTAAGTTAGGATTCCGAATGGAAACTAAACTAATTGAGAAAGGAGAAACTACCCCTTTAGGATAACGTAATGCATGATTTTTCACTTACATAGCCTACTTCCTAATTATTTTGATATGTAGGGGTTAGTATGTATCAAACCAAGTAATTTTTTACCAAATTTGTAAATTAGGAAGGTTTTTTTATTTAAGAGTAGAAAAAAGATCCTAAAAAGGGTGTATACTCTTTAGGATCTATGATTTAGACAGAAGCTTTTGCTAAAATAAACTTTTCTACGACTTTAGCAACGCCATCATTCATATTCGTATCTGTGACATAATCTGCCATTTGTTTAATGTCATCAGGTGCATTTCCCATGGCAACGCCAAGGCCAGCAAATTCAATCATTGCTAAGTCATTATAACTATCTCCCATAGCTATGACCTCTTCTTGTTTAATACCAAGTGATTGAATGAGGGAATCTAAACTAGAGCCTTTAGTCACGCCTTCTTCCAGGAATTCTAAGAAATAAGGTTTCGAACGCATAATACTTAAAGTACCTGCAAATTCTTCTTTTAACTTTTGTTCGACTTTTACGAGCTTATCAGGGTCTTCACACATTAATACTTTTACGACAGGTTCATTGACGCCTTCAATAAAGTTATCAATTTTTTTTACGGGTAACCCTGTTATTTCACCTTCTCTTGTCGTATACCGATTTTCCAATTCTGTAACGATTTCATCTCCAATATATGTATGGATATAGACACCTTCTTTTTGACTTAGCTCGTATAGACGATGAGCAACATCAGGAGGAAGTGTACTACTATACTGTTCTTCTTTTGTTTTACAATTGATAATTTTTGCTCCATTAAAAGAGAGAATAAAGCTTCCGTACTCTTTTAATTGCAATTCTTCCGCAATAGCATTCATCCCAAAAGTTGGGCGCCCAGAAGCGAGAACGACTTTTACGCCCTGTTGCTGCGCAGTCATTAGTGCCTTCTTTGTTCGCTCAGAAATAGTGTGGTCGTCACGAAGCAATGTGTCATCTAAATCAAGAACAATCATTTTGTATGTCATGTTTTAATTCCTTTCTTTAGTAAGAGACTATAAACTAACTATAAATGAAAAAAAGGAGGGAGACTAGTCCCATTCCATCATTAGTTTAGTGAAAGCGTTTTAAAATAACAAAAGTATGATGATTTTTTAGTTTGCTTCTACAATGAGGGCTAGTATTTTGAAAGGGAGGTTTTTGGTATGAACGAAAATCTACTAACGACTATTTCGATTCCGACCATTTTAGAAATTGGAGAAGGAGTGCTCACTAACATACATACGATAGTAAAAAGTCATGGAATAGAGCGTGTGGTCATCTTGTTTGATGAATTTTCTTATTCTTTTATTAGCAATAAAATTCAACCATTTTTCGATAAAAAAAATGCAATGATGATAAAGTTGCCAAGTATGATGGATATTCATAATCTTGTTACGAAAGCGTTTGAATTGGGAGATTATGATGCGATCATCTCAATTGGGGGAGGAGCTGTTGTCGATTACGGGAAATATATTTCTTACGTAAGGAAACTTCCTTTTATAAGTATGCCGACTTCAGCATCAAATGATGGCTTTGCTAGTAGCAATTGCTCGATTTTTGTAAATGGTAAGAAAACGTCTGTTCCTGCCAAAGTTCCTTTTGGAGTGATTGTTGACCTAACGATATTACGACAAGCGCCAGAACGATTTATATTTGCAGGTATTGGAGACCTTATGTCTAACATTACTGCACTGTATGACTGGAAATATGAACAGCAAAAAGGAGTCAGTACAGTCAATGCATTTGCTTCTATGATCAGTAAGAAGGCAGTAAATAGTTTCGTACGAACTCCTATGGATGATATAAAGGCTACGATATTCTTGAAAGAGTTAGTTAGTTCGATGACAATGGGGGGAATTGCGACGGTTATTAGCGGTAATAGCTCACCAATAAGTGGTTCAGAACATCTAATCTCTCATTCATTAGATAAAATTGCCAAACAACCACAAATGCATGGAATTCAAGTAGGGGTTGCTACGTATATTATGGCCAAAGTTCAAAACCACCGTGCAGAACGAGTGACAAAAGTCTTCGAACGCACAGGGTTCTTTTCCTTTGTCTCCACGTTATCACTACAAAAAGAAGAGTTTATACAGGCAATAGAATTAGCCCCAACCATTAAGCCGAATCGTTTTACATACTTGCATGAAAAGCAATACCGTGATCAAGCTATAGAGCTTTTAGAGAAGGACGCCATCCTCGTCGACCTATTTAAATAATTGTGGCTCAACAAATGCCTGTTTGATATGTAGAAATGAAGCTTGAACAGGCATTTGTGGAAGCCTAATTACTTACATTGTACTTCTTTCAATGGCATTGTCCCAATTAGGAAAATAGTGCAGAGCACTTCTCATGAGTTCAGGGTGTGATTTTTTTACTTTTTTCTTATTAAGACTTTCACCAGCTGCACTTAATTGTTGAATTTCTGTAATGACCTGTTCGGCACTCATATTGACTTCCATATCGTAACCTCCTCGCAAGATTTATTACAATATTTACCTTAGGAAAATCTTTTATACGTAATAATTTACCTTTTTATTTGAGAGAGCATGGAAGGATTTAAAGGCCAAGTGCAGAAAGAATAGTTTGATAAAGGAAGAGATGGAGGTTTCAAACTGTGATTAAAGGTACCATTGTTTCATTAAATATAGGTAATTCCAAAAATATTGCTGCTTATGGGGAAAAGGAAGTTTTGTCTGCGATTCATAAGCAATCAGTAAACGAACAAGTACTTCATTTATCTGTAACTCAAATTGAAGGGGACGAGCAAGCAGATTTGGTCAATCATGGTGGCTCAGATAAAGCAGTCTGCGTTTATCCATATGAACATTATCATTACTGGAACGAAAAACTAGGATTATCACTTCCGATTGGAGCATTTGGAGAAAATATTACGTTGCGTGGACTAACTGAGGCAGATGTGTTCATCGGTGATACATTTCAATGGGGAGATGCCGTCGTTCAAGTAAGCCAGCCGAGAAGACCTTGCTTTAAAGTTGCCAAGCGCCATGGAGTAAAAAAGTTTCCTTTATATATTCAGGAAACAGGTTATTCTGGTTTTTACTTACGAGTGTTACAAGAAGGAAACATTTCTGTTAATGATTCACTTATCTTATTAGAACGTAAAACTGATAGTAGCATAGAGTTTGTAAATAAAGTAACATATCATGATAAGAAAAATAAAGAAGCCATCCACAGATTGCTCGAATTAAGGGAGCTTTCGGATGCGTGGAAAGAATCACTTTAGCATTTAATTAATTACTTGTACATAGCAAGGACGATACAAGGCAGGATTAGGTGACAACTTCATAGATTACTATTTGCCGTTAGTAGAAGAGTTTACTCTGCTAACGGTTTTTAACTATTAACATTATGATTTCACGTACCGTATTTTTTGAATAACTAAATTCTGCAAAAGCAAGCATAATGCTTCATACTTGTACATCAAATAGTTTAAGAGGTGAAGAATGGTAAAAATGTCAATAATAAACTTTTGATCATGTCTACCCTTATACTGTTGATTTTGCTATATCAGTTATTTCTACGAGTTCCGGCAGTGACCTATTCCGGAGAGACTGACAAATGGCACGTAAGTATTGAATCCTGAAGGAAGCTATTCTATTTTCATTAAATACAAAGAAAATAAGCAGGTTAAACAAGTTGAATATGACGTCCACCCTCATTACGGAGGAGGGTGGATAGATGTCGAGGATATTAATAATGATCAAGTGTATCAATATGAATGCAATAGTTGCGGGTATTACGATAAAGAAGAGGAGTTGCTTTTTTTTATTAAATGGAAGAATGAATCCCAATTTAACTATGAGAGTGAATTGTTTTCTTTACGTCAAGAGTAGTGAAACGTTAAACGGTATTTCTTTCAATTAAAGTAACATCCATTTCTTTATAGGAAATGTGATTCTGAACAGACTGAGAAAAAAGATTCCTGCCGATTTCCACTAATGGAATTTCCATTGTTGTAATCCCCATAACTTTTGAGATAGGTTGGTTATCAAAACCTATTATTGCTATTTCTTGTGGTATGGAAATCTTGTTTGCTAGACTAGATGCAGCTATACCTGCGGCTACTTGATCACTTGTTACTAGAAGTGCTGTGGGAGGTTCTTTCATGTTTGTAATTTTTGACACGACGTTTTCTCCATCTTCTAAATGCAAGCATTGTTTAAAAATATATTCAGGATGAAATGGCAATTTTCTTTTTGTTAAAAAGTCTTTGTATGCTAGTGCTCTGTTTGTACTATTTGCGCCGCTACTACGGCCAATGCAATAACCAATTTTTTTATGTCCCTTGTCGGCTAAGTAATGTAATGCCGTTTGAAAGCTTTTGTAATGGTCGACAAACGTAGCGGAAAAAGGCTGCTCTCGTGTATCCTCACAAAATACAATCGGTCCATAGCCCGCATAGTCTTTTATCGTTGACCAAGAGCAAATTCTTGAACAGACAATAAGTGCATCAATTTGCTTATGCTTTAACATATCTAATGCTTCGACCTCTCGCGTTTCCTCATAATTTGTTTGAAACAAAACGAGTTTATAATTATTTTTTACAGCCTCGGTGGCTATTCCTTCTAACAATAAGCCGAAATAGGGGTGATTTGAAAAAGGAAGAACGACTCCTATTAAATGTGTTTTCCCCGTACTTAAGTGAACAGCATTTAAATTTTTTTGATAATTGCTTTCTTTCATTGCTTGCCATACTGCTTCTCTTTTTTTCAGACTCACGTAAGGGTGATTATTTAAAACGCGTGATACAGTTGTAATCGATACATTCGCCATTTTAGCAATATCTTTTATATTTGCCATTTTTCTCACCTTCACTTGCTCTAATGAATATATTACTTGAATTTATTTTAGACGATGAAACGCATTTCATGTCAACAATAAGCATGTCGTTTTCTTTGCTTGTTATGAAACGCGTTTCATCATGTACCATTTAAAACATGAAATAAGTTTTATTTACGTGTATCATGAAAAGAGATAAAAAAAATTAGTAGAAGTTAGGAGCTGGAGTATAGTAATGGCAGGAAAGAGCATTGTATTTTTTGATATTGATGGAACGTTGTTAGATCATGATAAGAAATTGCCTGTAACGGCAAAAAAAGCGATCGGAAATTTAAAAGAAAAAGGACATGAGGTAGCAATTGCTACTGGACGTGCCCCTTTTATGTTTGCAGATTTACGTGAGGAATTAGAAATCGATACATTTGTTAGCTATAATGGGCAATATGTTGTTTTAAATGGTCGTGTATTATATAAAAATCCATTGGATCAACAAGCACTGCATGCATTGACAGAACTAGCTGTTTCAAACAATCATCCAATTGTTTATATGGATCACGAGGATATGAAAGCAAACGTTGCGCATCATGATTATATTGTAGAAAGTATCGACTCTCTTAAAATCGGTCATTTTCCTAGCCATGATCCTCTCTATCACCAAGAGAGAGAGATCTATCAATCGTTATTATTTTTAAAAGACAAAGAGGAAGCCATCTATGAGGAACAGTACAAGAAGTTTGATTTTATACGTTGGCATCCACTTTCGGTGGATGTGATCCCAGCTGGTGGTTCAAAAGCAATTGGCATTGAAAAAATTACTAGAGAGCTAGGGATCGCGAAGGAAAATCAGTATGCGTTCGGAGATGGATTAAATGATATCGAAATGCTTAGTCAAATTACTAATAGTGTAGCAATGGGGAATGCACATGATAGAGCAAAAGAAGCAGCAAGGTATGTAACGAATGATGTAGATGAAGATGGAATTCTGCATGGTCTAAAGCTCGTAGGTTTATTAAAATAGTTCATTTCTAAAAGCTGTAGAAACCATTTGTTTCAGCAGCTTTTTTTATGGTTGTTAACAAAATATGATGAGCCAGGCACCTTGTTCTAGTTTTTTGAATAAGGTTGTAAGGGAATAAATGTATAGATTAGGAGGACGAGATAGTGGAAATACATGTTGTCTCCGCTGGTGAGTCGTTATGGAGCATTGCTCAAATGTACGGGGTGGATTTTCAAACGATTGCCGATGCAAATCAATTGCCTAACCCCGATCAATTAGTTATTGGTCAAGCGCTTGTCATTCCAGTAGGCGGTCGTGTTTATTGGGTTGAAGAGGGGGAAACTTTATCATCTATTAGCGAACGTTTTCAAGTACCAGTTGAAGAAATTGTAAGTTTTAACAATATTGAATATCCAAATAATATTCCAACTTGGTTTAGGTTGTATATCCCAAGTGATTACCGTCAAAAGCCAGCTGTAGATGTTGGAGCGTATGTTGATTTAGGAATTACGGGTGAGGAATCTCCACAGTACGTAGATGAAGTTGGCCAATATTTAACGTATGTACAAATTTTTAGTTATGAATTGAATGCTGATGGGACACTGACACCAATTGATGATCAAGCAATAATAAATACGGCTTTGGAAAATCAAGTCGTACCGTTAATGGTTATTACAAATCTTGAAAATGGTGCTTTTGATACGGAGCTTGTCACTACTGTTTTGCAAAGTGAAGAGCTACAAAATCGTTTGCTTGACGAATCGATTGCAATAATGGATGAAAAGGGGTATTTAGGTTTAGATTTTGATCTTGAGTACTTAGGTGCACAAAACAGAGAACAATATAACGATTTAATGAGAAAAGCGAGAGTTAGACTAGATGAGCGAGGCTATTTTCTCTCTAGTGCATTAGCACCTCAAGTTGAGCCTGGTATGCCAGGTGTATTATATGAAGGACATGATTATGCTGCGCATGGAGAAATTGCCGATTTTGTTTTCCTTATGACCTATGAATGGGGCTGGACTGGCGGACCTCCCATGGCAGTAGCACCATTAAATGAAGTTAGAAGAGTTATCGAATATGCGGCTTCCGTAATGCCAAATGATAAAATTATGATGGGTATTCCATTATATGGGTATGACTGGACCTTGCCTTTTGTAGAAGGTGTTACAAGAGCACGTGCGATCGATCACCAGGAAGCAATCCGTCTTGCAGCAGAGCATAACGCTATTATTGAGTATGATACAGTTGCGCAGTCTCCTTTCTTCAATTATGTTGATGATGAAGGTCAAGAGCATGAAGTATGGTTTGAAGACGCAAGAAGCATGCAAGCGAAATTCGATCTGGTGAAAGAATTTGGATTACGCGGCTTCTATTATTGGGTGTTAGGATGGGAGTTCCCACAAAATTGGTTGTTGATTGATGCTAATTTTACAGTGAATAAACGAGTGTAGATGGAATGTATTGTAAAGCATAATGTCTGACCATGTAGGGTGGCTTATATTAAGGTGAGCCACCTTATTTTGTTTCTCATTTTTTATATAAAATGTGGACATTCAGTGTATGGGAAATCTTAAAAGAAGCGGCTATGGTAAAATGTATGTATAGGAAAGGCAGGTGCGATATGATGAATCAAATTATTCTATTTGATGGTGAATGTAACGTTTGTAATAAGAGTGTTCAATTTATTATAAAAAGAGATCCAAAAGCAATATTTACATTTGCTTCACAGCAAAGTACAACAGGTAAAAAAATGATGGAACAATACGGGATAGACTCCAACCTAAATAGTTTGGTTTTAGTAGATCAACAAACTTATTTTATCAAGTCATCTGCAGCTCTAAAGATTTGCAGGAAGTTAAGATGGCCTTGGAGCTTGTTTTCACTTTTTTTGTTTATACCGACGCCTATCAGGGATAGTTTGTATCATTTCGTTGCGAAGAATCGTTATAGGTTTGGAAGAAATGAAAGTTGTATGCTACTGCCATTAGATGAACGCAAAAGGTTTTTAGATTGACGGCAAGTCAAACTGTCGCTAGTTGTTTTTTTGTTGAATGTAAGAAGGAAAACGTATTCAAATATTAAACAGTTTTTCCCAAGTGTGCTTTATGTCATGTTCTTTAATTCACTTTATTATTATCTTTTTAAACATTTTCTGCTTTGGGAGTTTAAATCTCCATTTGTAAAAGTCAAATATCTTAGGGCGCTGTACATTTTTTTATTATGCCTCATGTCATTCTTCTCTATTTAATCTGAGTTCCCTAGTCGCCTGTATAATCAATTCATTCATATTGTGAAATGGATTGCGATTTCAGCATCCATAAAGTTATTTCTTTTCCATAAGATACAATTGATTACATTTCATTGCCGGTGGACGATCTTTTGTTCTATATGCGTGTATATAAAAATGTATTTGTTTAGCTATTTATTAACAAAAAAACCGCTAGTGATTATCAATGCATCTGTTGCGTCTGTCATTTGTGTTCTTTTGATTTTTAAACCACCTTTAAGTAAAGGTTTTTATGAAGGTGCACTGCTAAAATGGATGAAAAGTGTCACGCCATACCGAACAAGAAGAAAGAATGCTTTATTAAAAGTAGGAGATTGAATACATGTTGAGGTGGGGTGTAGTCTACATAACAACTTAAAAAAGTGGCACACTATATTACTACAACTAGAAGAGAAGAGTCGTGATAATGATTAACAAAAATCCAAATAGACTGGCATTTGGTTTATTATTTGTCATTCACAGTACGTTGCTATTGGTTACTTTTATTATGAAAAAAGATCGAAAAAACTTGTTTATCGCTCTGTTATCTAATATTTCATTTGCTTACTTTTTTGAGTATCTTGTTCTCAATGTGTTTCAAGCATATAAGTATAAACCAATGTTTTTGAAAAACAGATATTTGGACAATGTTTTTGGTGCTCTTTTATCGCAAGCTATTTTTATCCCTTTTACTTCCTTGTTTCTGACTGCATTTGAGGTAAAGTGGAGAACAAAGCTATTTGTTAATTTATACTTTGTTTTCGTGGAGTCCCTTTTCTTGAGGATGAAAATTTATAAACTAAAATGGTGGAATCCTATTTTTACTGGTTTGGCTATTCCTGTTCATTTTTACTTAAGTGATATTTGGTACAAGCATATCAAAAAAGGGACCCCGGTTGTTTTATCGGCTTCACTTTTTAATATGAATTTGGTCACTTCAGTCAATTTATTTTTTCTGTTAGTTTTGTTAAGAAAGTTTAGGTTTGGAATTGGAAAAGTGCATACATGGTACGAGCATTTTCTTATTGCACCTTTGTATTCATTTGTATATGCGATTGTTGCTACAAAAACAGTAAAGGTAGGCGATTGGATTTCTAAATGTAAGTTGTTGGCTTTTTCAATTAGTTTTCATTTGATTTTAAAACGTCTCCAGGTTTTGAAGTCAAACAAAGAGAGTCATTATCTGCTTATGTGGTTTCATTTGTTAATGGTTCTTTTATCAAGTTTCTATAAGCGATTGGTTAATAGTCAAGAAGTGGTTAGGGAGAACGAACAGTTCAATAACTAGCTACTTCTTTTTTACGTTTCTACTATGATTCTATGAATATAGATTCTTTAACAAAGTGTATTACTAAATTATTGGAAAAATCCTTATTTTTATGGGTAAATATGTTAAAATAGTATTTAGTCATATAAGTTTAGAGATTTATTCCATATAAAACTTTTTTTTGCTTCTTTTTTACGGGGCTAAAAGTAGGTGGAGAGGTGAGAGGGTTATGAAGAAAAAGAACAAACTAAAACATAGGCAAAAGAAAAGGAATCATCTCTCATTTCGATTAAATGTCCTCTTTTTTGTCGTGTTTCTCTTGTTTTCCGCATTGATATTGCGTTTAGGCTTTGTTCAAATAGTTGAAGGAGAAACATTTGTTAGTGAACTGGCTTCAACTACAAATGCAACAGAACGACACGATGCACCGAGAGGAGTGATGTATGATCGTTTCGGTCATGTTGTTGTCGACAATCAATTGGAATTATCCGTTACATACACAAATCCTTCTAGAACAACAAGGGCGCAAACAATGCTTGACATTGCTCAAGATTTGGAGCCATTCATTGAAGTCGAGACGGATCGAGTAACGCCAAGAGACAAAAGGGATTACATTTTATTGAATATGTCAGAGGATGAGCGTTATGAGCTTGTGACTCGAGAAGAAAGACGGGAGCTTGATGGTCCCTCTGCAGAGTATCATCTTGAGATTGAGCGGATTACCGATGAACAAATTGATAGCCTCTCTGATCAAGAATTACAAGTTGCAGCAATTTATCGTGAAATGGCCAGAGGATATGCTAATTCGCCACAAAGAATCAAGCAGCGAATAACGGATGAGGAAGCACATCTTATAAGTGAAAATTTAGATAGACTACCAGGGATTGATATCGCAAGGCATTCAAGCAGGTCCTATCCTTATGGGGATTCCTTTCAAAGTTTATTTGGACGAACAAATCAAATACCAAGTGAAAGAGTCGATTATTATTTATCGCGTGGGTACGAGCGCTCGGATATCGTAGGAACGAGCTTCTTAGAGGCTCAATATGAAGAAGTGTTACGGGGGCAAAAAGCGATAGTGGAAAGCGTTACAAAACGAGAAGGTACGCGAACGATTGATAGAACAGTGAATGAGCGATTAGGTCAGCGTGGAAATGATCTTGTCCTCACCTTAGATATGGAGCTTCAACAAAGGCTTGAAGACATTATTGATGAGGAGATTCGAAAATCTGGAAACTCATTCATTTTAGATCGATCAGCTTATGCTGTATTAATGGATCCGCGTACGGGTGACATTTTAGCTATGGCAGGGTTCTGGGATCAGGCAGTTAGTGACCGAAATAGCTATGCTGATCATGATGGTAATATAAATAAAGCATTTGAAATGGGGTCATCTGTAAAGGCAGCGTCAGTTTTAACGGGCTTCCATGCAGGGGTCGCTTCTCCAGGAACACGCTTTAATGACAGACCTATTTATTTACCGAATACACCCCCAAAACGTTCCTGGAACACAAGTGGGTTTGGATGGATTGATGACCGACGCGCACTTGAGCAATCATCCAATGTTTATATGTTTGAAATTGGAATGAGAATGGCTAATTGTTATTATACAGCTCCAAACACAAGTTGTGGTTGGTCGACAGGGTCTGGTGGTACGATTGAACGTGCCTATCAAGAGGTTCGAAATAACTTTAGTCAATTTGGGTTAGGCTCAGAAACGGGGATCGACCTTCCTTCTTATTCATCAGGTTTGACTGGAGGGAGTGAGAGTGGGGGGAATCTTCTCGACTTGATGATTGGACAATATGACAACTATACGACTCTTCAATTAGCCCAGTATATTGCTACGATTGCAAATGATGGGTACAGAATGGAGCCTCGGCTTGTAAGAGAAATACGTGAACCTTCTACGAACCAAAATGAGCAAGGAGCGGTTATTCAAAAGTTTGAACCAACGATCCTCAATCGAATCGAGATGAGTGATGCTCATATTAGTCGTGTTCAGCAAGGGCTTCGTGATGTGATGACACGAGGAACAGCTCGGGGGAATTTTGCGAATGCTTCGTATCAACCTGCTGGTAAGACGGGTACCGCTCAAGTGAAAGTTGCTGTTGGTCAAGGTGATCATCGCCGAGTCGTTGATGGCAACACTCAATCATTAGTCGGATATGCACCGTTTAATAACCCAGAAATTGCATTTGCCGTTGTCGTACCAGATGTTAAGCTTGGTAGCAATGGTGGTCGCCAAGGAATTGCTCAAGAAATTTCGAAGTTGGCACTGGAGGCTTACTTTGAACTAAAAGAAAATCGAAATGGAGCAAAACCAATTGATGAACCACTACTAGAAGAAGTGAATATTGACTAAGATACGGAAAGAGGCTGTCTCAAAGGGATATTTCCCTTGAGACAGCCTTGTTATGTATCCCATTTACTTACGTAAGCTGGTTTAAAGTTCTCCATTTTTTGTAAGAGCTCCTCTGGACAATCAGAGATAATAATGTTTTCAAGAAAATTAGCTTTTAGAAACCCTTCGTTGGTCATATGCTCTAGTAACGAAAGCAATTTATCATAGAAGCCATTTGGATTTAGAATGCCGATTGGTTTTTGGTGATAACCAATTTGTTGCCACGTTAATGATTCTGCCAATTCTTCAATGGTACCGATACCTCCGGGTAAGGCGATAAAACCATCAGCTAGTTCATACATTTTTGCTTTCCGTTGATGCATATCGTCCACAATAATTAAGTCCGTCAGCTCAATATGCTGAACGTTCTCGTGTATTTTTTTAGGAATCACACCGACTACTTCCCCTTTTCTTTCGAGAACATAGCGTGCTAGTTCCCCCATTAGACCATGGTTCCCGCCACCATATACGAGGTTTATGTTTCTAGTAACAAGAGCTTGGGCAAATGTATGTACGTCCTCGACATAGCCTGGTCTCGTTCCGAAGCTTGATCCACAAAATACACATATATTTTTAAACATCAACATCCCACCATTCTTTTCAGTTTATACATAAAAATAGTAATAGAAAGAAAGTGATTTGTAAATTATGCCAGAGGAACTTATGAATTTTTTAAAATTTTATAAAATTCAGTTTGGGGGAAAGTGACATAAATAGTTGAACACTATACAATATATTTATATGGGAAGGAGGAAAATGATGACAGAACAAGTCGTAGTTTCTTTAAAGAATGTTTCGTGGCAAAGAGAAGGAAAACCAATTTTACATAATATTTCATGGAATGTCACTCCTAATGAGCATTGGGTCATTTTAGGATTAAACGGTTCAGGGAAAACATCAATCTTACAGTTGTTAATGGGATATCAGTGGGCATCAAAAGGGGAGATTCATGTACTTGATCTAAAATTTGGACAGGCTAATATTCCAGAGCTTCGCAAATCGATCGGCTGGATCAGCGCCTCTATTGATGACCGTTATGCTGCAAGGGGGAGTGATACGGCCCTTGAAGTTGTCCTAAGTGGAAAGCATGCTTCCATTGGAATTTATGATGAAATTACTAGTGAGGATGTTTCAGAGGCTATACTATTGCTACAAGAATTAAAGATTGAACAATTATCGTGGCAAAGGTTTTCGAGTCTTTCACAAGGAGAAAAAAGACGAGTCATTATCGCCCGAGCTTTAATGGCAAAACCAAAAATACTTATTTTAGATGAGCCATGTAATGGATTGGACATATTCTCACGTGAACAACTTCTAGAGACGATTCAATCGTTAGCTGAAACAAAAGGAGGACCAACTCTTCTTTATGTGACACATCATATTGAGGAAGTCGTTCCTGCCATTTCACATGCATTATTAATTAATAACGGATCAATTGTTGCAAAAGGAGAAAAGCAATCGACACTAACTGAAGAAAACTTGGAAAAAACGTTTCAACTTCCCTTGAGATTGAAGTGGGAGGAAGAGCGCTTATGGGTGAGTATTCAATCAAAGCAAACAGAAACGGATGACCAGAAGTAGAAAAACGCCCTTTTTTAGTACCGTAATTAAGCATTTACGCCTCCGCGCATTGCTTACAGGTAACTAAAATCGTCTTTTTTACAATTTAATGAGGTTTGTTCTTTTGTTGATTCTTTTCCGTGCATTTGGTTTACTTGGTATAGTGACTATTAGAAATGAGGGTTTAGTATGAAAAACTATCAGGCAGAAGATTGGATTAAGTATCTTGAGCTGGAGGCTCATCCTGAAGGCGGATTTTTTAAGAGATCGTTCCGTTCTACGGAAGAAGTGCCTGGAAAAGAAAGAATGCTTTATACGAGTATTTACTTTTTATTACGAACCGGTGATGTTTCGCATTTTCACCGTTTACAGTCGGATGAATTGTGGTATTTCCATGCAGGGAATTCGTTATCCGTACATATTATTCATGAAAATGGAGAATACGAGGAAGCTCGTTTAGGTTTAGATCTTGAAAAAGGGGAAGTACCTCAAGTGTTAGTACCGAAAAATGCAATCTTTGGTTCATCCCTGTCACAAGAGGAAGAGGGAGCTTTTTCTCTTGTCGGTTGTATGGTATCGCCGGGGTTTGAATATGAAGACTTCGAACTTTTTACACAAAAAAATCTTCTCGAAACATACCCACAACATGAAGAGATTATTAAGAAACTAGCTTATGTAACATTACCTGATATGGACTAAGGATAGTAATTAGTTTGGGGGAATTGAACTTATGGACGATTCGTCCACCCGAAAAGGTGTGATATCTTTTTCGGGTTTTTTGTCTTTTTTAATATATTAGCCGAGGTTTTCCCAAAGCTCGTAAAAAGAATATGCTTCTACTAAGGTGACATTAGCATCATTTGCCTCTATCGCTCCTTCCATGCGAGAGAGAATTTGGCTTACGTCGGACAGGGACTCTTTACCTACACTGTATTGAATACGTTTTGAGACAATGGTCCAGGCTTTTTTTGTATATGTATGTTCGCGCTTTGCTTCTTGCCACTCATTTCTTTTTACATGCTGTTCAATGTTTTGAACGGATTTTAAGAGCTCATCTTGATCTCCCATTGGCTCTTTCAGCCAACCTCCACTAATCATTAAAGTTAAACTTACTAGGATAAATGTTATCGGGACAGCGTATAAGAGTGTTTTTCGCAAGAGTGATGCTCCTTTTTGCTATTAGTAAGGTCCTTTATAATCACTAATATCATTTGTTTTTGTTGTGTGATCATCAAATAAATCTACATAGAGTGTGTCGTTCGGTAAGATGGCTGCATAGGAGAGTTGTTTTAAATCTTTGATTCCTTTTCTGTCTAGTTGTGTTTGGACCCAAGCAAGATCCTTCTTGCGCTGTTGTAAATTTTGCGGAAGTAAAAGTCCATCGACGATGATTTCTGTTGTTAATTTAGCTCTACTTACTTGGATGTTTAAATCTTTTTTCTGTACAAATTGAAATTCTGATTTTCTTAGCGTGCTTAACGTTCCATCAGGTTCTAAAAGAGCGATTTCCACTTCAGTAAGGTCAAAGATATTTTTGCTGCGGAGCTGTACCATTAGTTCATCTTTTGTTAAGCGTGACTTCATTAAATTGTTTTCTAAAATCTTTCCATCTTCTATGACGGTTACAGGTTCGCCATCAATCACTTTTGATAAATAACGATTTTTAATGTCGGTAATTTGAAGAAGGAGAGTAAAAACAATAAAGATCGTTAAGGCTAGCCAGTGATTTAACATTTTTGATGAAGTATCGGTAGCCATCGTTCCAGCAATGGAGCCAATTGTAATTCCGTTTATATAATCAAACATCGTTAAGTTTCCAATTTGCTGTTTTCCTATCAACCTTGCATAAACGAGGAGGGTAAAAAAAGTGATAACTGATCTTATGATTACGACAAGTGTCTCATTCATTGGTGTCCTCCGTTTATCAGTATGAGTGTAATTATGTCCCATTTATACCGAATTTATGTAAGCGGATAGGTAGGTAATAGAAAATGCAGCTAGACCGTTGTAAGGTTCTAGCTGCTAGGAAGAATGTGTGGGCTTAAGGGTATTGATTATACGTTAGAGTTGTGAACCGCTTAGTTGTTGCTCGGCCATTTGAACAAGACGTTTTGTAATTTCCCCGCCAACTGAACCGTTAGCATGTGAGGTTGCATCAGCGCCAAGTTGAACACCAAATTCTTGTGCAATCTCGCACTTCATGTTATCGAACATTTGTTCGACTCCAGGGACTAGTAGTTGATTTGAATTGTTGTTGCTTGCCATGATTATCACCTCTTTCGTTAGTATGGTTCTAGTATGTGAGTTTCTAAGTGTGTGATACGAAATAAGAACAGCAATGCTTACCAGTTATAGTCGGACGACTGATTTTAAGCAATCAATCGCAATGTAAGTTGGTTCATCTCCAGCTTTTACTTTTATTTTCTTACAATGCCAGTCAATACGATCGACAATTCCTATAAGTTCATAAAACATTCCATCTTGCCAGTAGGTGATTTGAACATCGAGCTCATGTTTGAGTGAGTCGGTCACAATAATGCCGATTTCTTCTAACTCTTGTTCGTCTAATTCGGGCTTTGCGACTTTATTTAGTTCCATTCGCCGCTCAAGGAGAGCTTCTTTATGCTCAGGTAAAAACATTCTACTGCTTTCCCAAAGAAGGTTTCCACGGTGTAAATGCTGCTCGTTCATTTATAATGTCCTCCTATCTTTTTGGCACGTTCAAAAGCCTGACCAGCCTTTGTCAAAGAAGAAGCTCGAATGAGAGCTGTTGTGCCATATTTCTCTTTTATTCCGTCCATCACGTAGCCTAGATCGGCCTTTTTATCTCTTCCTGTATCAAATAGGCTAAGTTGTAGCTCATCATCACGACAAAGTTTTGTTAAGCTAACAGCCAGTCTTCGAATCGGATTTCCGTCCCAAAATTTAAGAAAGATCTTTTCAGCAACACGAAAGATATCCATTACGTAGTTCGTTGGCTCATATAAAGTTGCTTGACGATGAAAGCCGCTTCGTATTTCATAGCTAGCTCCGCTGACACTAACGGTTACGGTTTGCCCCATCACGTTTGATTTTCGCGCTCTCATACAAACTTCTTCACAGAGCTCAAGTAAGACAACGCGTATTTCAGCAAGTCCTATGTAGTCACGTGGAAGGGTCATGCCATGGCCGATCGCTTTTTGTCCGTCGTGAGAAGAGGTTGTGACAGGGGAAAAGTCCTCGCCGTTAGCTGTCATAGAAAGAACATGCCCATTAATCCCCCACTTGTCCTGTAGACGTTTTAAGGGAACAGCCGCTAATTGACCAATTGTACGAATTCCCATATTCCGTAAGTGACCCGCCATTCGACCCCCAACTCCAAACATCTTCTCAACGGGCAGGGGCCATAATGTTTTTTCTAATTCTTCTTTTTTTAACCAAAAGATACCGGATTTGTTTTTCTTAGAAAAATGATCACAAGCCATTTTAGCTAACATTTTATTTTCTCCGATTCCAATACGCGCTCGGACCTTTGTTTTCTCCCAAATTTGTTGTTGAATCTTCTTAGCTATTTCAAGAGGAGGACCAAAAAGCGTGTGACTGCCGGTTACATCGATGAATTGTTCATCAATGGAAAAAGGCTCTACTAAATCGGTATACTGCTCTAAAATATTTGTAATCTCAACAGAGATCGTAATGTAGTCTTGCATTTTTGGAGGGACTACAACTAAATCAAGACATTTTTGCGCAGCTTCCCATAAGCGTTCGCCATTTTTGATGCCGCTTTTCTTTGCTAGAGGACAGGCGGCTAAAATAACTCCCGAACGCCGTTTCGGGTCTCCAGATACAACGAGCGGTTTGTCCTTTAAATGAGGGTATCTTGCTTTTTCAATAGATGCATAAAAAGATTGCATATCAACAAGAAAGATTGTTTTCATTGAATTCACGCTCCGAATTAAGAACGAATGTTTGTGTTATCATTATATGCGAAAGTACGTTCGGTATTCAACATACATTTTGTGCCAAGTGTATAATGAAGGTTAGCAGAAGTTGAAAGTGTGAAGGAACGTAGGATATGATGGTGTAGGATTAGTTTCGGTGTATTTTAGAAAGGGGAAGTAAAATGAAATATAATGATCAAATGAAAAATAGAATAAAGCGTGTAGAAGGACAAGTGAAGGCATTAATTCGTATGATGGAAGAGGAAAAGGATTGCAAAGATCTTGTAGCTCAAATGTCTGCTGCAAGAAATGCACTAGATCGAACAATTGGACTTGTTGTGAGCACGAACCTAGAGCAGTGTGTACGTGAACAAATAAACAAAGGCGAAGATACGGAAGAAATGATTCAAGAAGCGGTTAATTTGTTAGTAAAAAGTAGATAAAAGGAAGTGTAACAATGCAAAAAAGTCCATGAGTGGTTACTACCGAGGTTGTGTACAACTCAAAAGAAGCAAGTGTCTTATCAAATATGACAAAGTGTAATAAAACAGGAATCGTCTTAACATTTGATGATGGCCCGAGTAGATACTTACCCCAATTTCTAGACACTTTAGAAAAAGAGGGAGTGAATGCAGTCTTTTTTTGGCAAACTAGATTGCTCCACCATAATAGGCCATGGAAGCGTGTACTTAATGATGGTCATCTAATCGGTGCTCATACCCATCGTCACCCGAATCTGACTAAGTTGAGTTTTGCTAAGCAAATGCATGAAATACAAACGAGTAAAGAAGCAATCAAAACCATCACAGGGCAGACCGTCAAGTATTTTAGACCTCCTTTTGGACAGTACAATCGAGATACATTGAAGATCGCGGAGCATTTACAACTACAGACGGTTATGTGGGATATTTCATCCTTTGATTGGAATTTAAAACAAGATCCTAATCAAATTATAGAAAACGTGGTCGGTCATGTTCAAGATGGTTCGATCATTCTTCTACATGAACTGGAGCAAACACTTTTAATTTTGCCAAAACTTATTCAAAAGCTAAAAAAGAAAGGGTACCATTTTTCTACGCTGTGACTCTCGAACAAGCGAACCAATCGTTTTAAGCGGAAGAGGGGACTAAAAAAAGTAAAAACGGCTTTTTTAGTAATCTCTTCATAAACCTCCTAGAATAGGAAAGGCTAAGCATAATTGGTCAGGAGGAATTGTTATGCTAAATAAAAATGGAATACTCATCCTTTTTTGCTTCATTATTTTGGCCACTTGCTCTGCCCCTACATTGGCACAAGAGTCGCAGTTGCCAGAAGCGCCGATCTACATTGACAATCAGCCCTTTGAGACACGCTACATAATGAGAGACGGTCACTTACTCGTCCCAGCGTTATTTCTAAAACATACTGGTGTCAAAATTAGTTGGAATAAGCAGTATCGCTCTGTTGTGTTTAATCACAAAGACATTCAATTTGCTCTGCCTGTAGGAAGAGATTATGCCGATGTCTACGGTCATGCCACCGGGACCTGGAGGCGTCAAAGTCTTTCAACGAAAACAATTGAATTTAATGGTGAGGCATTTGTTCCACTTATTGATGTCGTTCGAAAACTTGGGATGGACGTAGCGTATCAAAGAGAAAGGGGCCATACATTTATAACAACAAATATTCCAGTGGCTCCAAGTGCTATATACAGAGGAGATCCGGCAATGAAACAAGTAGCTCTTACTTTTGACGATGGGCCGGATAGTTATTATACACCGAGAATACTAGATATCCTCAACCAGAAAAATGTACCGGCAACTTTTTTTGTCATGGGCCAACAAATAGAAGAATTCCCCGATATGATGAGGCGAATTGTAAGGGAGGGACATGGGATAGCTAATCACACATGGAATCATCCCAATATCCCGACTGTTATGACATCGACGTTAGTAGATGAAATACAATCGACTCAAAAAGAAATGATGAAAACAGTCGGTAGAATGCCGGATCTTTTCCGCCCACCATATGGTGCATTGACAAAGTCGGACCACATCGTTCTACATGAGATGGGGATGCGAACCATTATGTGGTCTGTTGATACGATCGATTGGAGTGGTCAATCAGCAGAGGAAATACTACATATTGTACGTCGAGATATTTCACCAGGCGGGATTATTCTTCAGCATAATTTTCAGTCGGATGCTCGTTTTCTCGATGGAACGGTAGAGGCTCTGCCAAGAATGATCGATGAGCTACAAGCACAAGGATACGAATTTGTTACAGTGCAAACACTTTTAGAAAAGTAAAAACAGAGGCTACTGAAAAGGGAAAAACATCCTTTTAAGTAGCCTTTTAGCGTTAAATCCACTTTTTAGGATAGAACTTGTAAATTTATGTTTAAAAAGAATAAGACTTCACATAATTGAAAGATTTACAGCGCGAGTATGTTGGAAATGTTGTGTATAATGGCGGTAACTCATGAAAGCGGATAACGAAAGGGGAACTATATGAATATATTTATCACAGGTGGAACAGGCTTCTTAGGTACCCAATTTATCCAGGAACTACTAGATTCAGATAACAGAGTTTATGTGTTAGTAAGATCAACTAAGAAGAGCCAAACTTTATTAAATAAAATTCCGAAACACCAACATTCACAAATAGAGATGATAGAAGGACATCTTGCGGACAATCAACTAGGAATCTCTAAGAAAGATCAAAGCAATCTTAAAGGTAAAATAGATGCTTTTTTTCATATAGCGGCATTGCTTTCGTTCGATTTTAAAATGGCCGATCGATTGTATGAAGTAAATGAAATGGGAACAAAACATTCATTAGAGTTGGCTAAAAATATTGGTGTGAAATCGTATTATTATATTAGTACAGCTTATACTCTTGGAAAGAAAAACACTGCTGAAGAATCATTACATGAAATGGACCAAGAATTTAATAATCCATATGAGGAAACGAAATGCAAAGCTGAGCATATCGTTATGTCTTATAGTGAACAGATGAACGTTTCAATTTTTAGACCCTCCATTATTGTCGGTCATTCTGTAACTGGTAAAACGGATTCTACTTTTGGATTATATGGATTTATAAAAGGGCTTGAAATATTTAAGAAAAGAATATCTAGAGCAGGGAACGCTAGCGGTAGAAGGTATAATATTATTGGAAATAAATTGGGTACTCAAAATTTAGTGCCAGTAGATTATGTTTGTCGTGTTCTAATGGCTGGATTAGAAAAGGCAAAAAATAAAACAATTTATCATGTTACCAATCCTAACCCTCCACTAAATCATGAAGGGCTAAAAATGATAGGAGAACTACTAGATTTCCCGAATGTTCAATTTAATTCGAGAGAAGATACTTTATTAACGAAAGAGGAAATGGTTTTAAATGAGTTCGTATCAAATTTCACCATTTATGTAAATCGTGATATTGATTTTAGCATAACCAATACTCAACAGCTTCTAAATGCGACAAATAACCAAGTTTTAAACATGGATAACGAAATGCTACGGACAATTATCGACGGATATAAAAAACAAGATAAGACACCAGTTTTAGTATAAATTTTGCTCTAAAAAGGAGAATGCATGTTATATTACAAAACGTATGAGATCTCGCCTAAACACGAATGGATTGTTATGATACATGGGTTAGGTGGAAGTTCGACCATTTGGTATAAACAAATAAAAGACCTGAGGAAGCATTTTAATTTGCTATTAGTGGAACTAAGAGGACATGGAAAGTCCTTTAATAGAAAAACAAAGGATGAAAGGTATACTTTTACACAGGCTAGCAAGGACGTAGTAGAAGTAATGGATCATCTAAATATAAAAAAAGCCCATTTTATGGGGATTTCTTTAGGTAGCATTGTCATTAGAAATATAGCTTACTCCTTTCCGAAAAAGGTGAAGTCCATGATCCTCGGAGGTTTAATTATAGGATTTAATCTTCGCTCTAGAATCTTAATTACTGCAGGAAATTTAGTAAAAAAACGAATACCTTATATGTGGTTGTATAATTTATTTGCTTGGATTATGATGCCAAGAAAACAACATGAGGAATCAAGACAGTTATTTGGAAGAGAAGCAAAAAGTATGAACCAAATGGAGTTTATCAAATGGTTTCGAGTAACAAGAGATGTGGACTCGAATCATCAAGAAATCCAGAATAAAGACTTAGATATACCGACATTATGTATCATGGGAGAAAATGATTACATGTTTCTTCCAAAAGTAAAAAAAGAAATTAATCACACATTTCCTGGTCACTTAATCGTCATCAAAGAAAGCGGGCACGTTTGCAACGTGGAAGCACATGAACATTTTAATGAAGTTTCGTTAGATTTCATAAGAACAAGTAGCGAAAACCAGATAGCTGGATAAAAAGACATGGCTTCGTTAATGAATGTATTTCTATTATTTTAGAATTCCCTATACAATAGTGGAATTCTTTTTTTAATGACGTTTTAACTAATATGGGTTCACGGGATTATTACAGAGCGACCAGACTTGTTGCTACAAATGTTAGAAGAGGTAGAGAATAATCTAACAAATGGCATGTAACATTAAGTTTGAATTTACTTAGGTTAGGCAATCACCCTTGTAAGAATACTTACATATGTTGTGGTAAAAGCGGAAAGGGTGATTAGATGAAAGGAAAAGTTCAAAACTTTTATGCAGGAGGAAACACAGCGAAAGGGTTTTACAGTTTATATGATTCTGCATTAGAAGATTTAGAGCGTCTTTTTATTTTAAAAGGAGGGCCAGGGACTGGAAAATCCTCTTTAATGAAGGCAGTTGGACAACAATTGGTAAATAAAGGTATTAATATTGAGTTCTTACATTGTTCCTCAGACAACGAATCGATTGATGGAGTGATTATTCCTGACTTTTGGGTTGGAATTGTCGATGGTACGGCTCCTCATGTTATTGAACCGAAAGCACCTGGTGTTATTGAGGAATATGTAAACTTAGGAGTGGCGTGGGATTCAAACAAATTGCAACAGCATAAAAAAGAAATACTTACATTAAATCAAAAAATCTCTACAACCTTCCAAACTGCTTACGATACATTTTCGGAAGCATTAAAGGCACATGATGATATTGAAGATATCTATATTTCTAATATGGATTTCACGGAAGCGAATCAACTTACGGATGAGTTAATTTCTCGTTTTTACGGAGAGAATTCAGACACAAAACAAGCGAAAGTAAAACACCGTTTTTTAGGCGCAGCTACTCCAAATGGAGCAGTAGACTTTATTCAAAATTTAACGGAAGATATTAGTAAACGCTATTTCATTAAAGGAAGAGCAGGGTCTGGAAAATCGACTATGCTAAAGAAGATAGCAGCTGCAGGTGAAGAGAGAGGCTTTCATGTTGAAGTGTATCATTGCGGTTTTGATCCCAATAGTTTAGATATGGTTATTGTAAGAGAGCTAGGTTTTGCCATTTTTGATAGTACAGCTCCGCACGAATATTTCCCTGATCGTGATTCAGATGAAATCATTGATATGTATGCAAGATGTATCACGCCAGGTACAGATGAAAAGTTTGCAACAGAAATCGAGAAAACGACCAAACCATACAAAGACAAAATGAAAGAAGGAATTTCCTATTTAAAAGAAGCGAAAGCTCTCCGCGATGAATTAGAAGCTTTCTATATTGAAGCGATGGATTTCACTAAAGTAGAAGAGATTCAAAAAGAGATTTTAGCAGAGATTGAACAATTGGTTGGAAAGTAAGAGTAGAAAAGGGGGTCTATCCCAAAAGTCCAGAACGGAGATGGCAGTGGCTCCGTTCGCTACGCGCTTTGCGAGGAGAAACCCACTCCTCTCAAGGCTTTTAAAAGATGTAGCGACTTCGCTCATTGCTTCGGGGGGTGTCTCAAAAGGTCAAAAACAGACCTTTTGAGACACCCCCTCTTCTTAAGTAGTAACTAGTACTTTAGGTTCATTCAGTAAACTGTGATTCCAAGCATTTTTTTCAATATAGAGGGAATGCCATACCATAAAGCACAAAATCACCCAAATTTTTCTACTGTTATCCTTTTTCCCTTGTACATGCTCGTCTAATAATTTTATTGTTTCTTCCCTTTTAAATAAATACTCTGTTGGACTAGTTAGTAAAAGGTTCCGGGCCCAATCGTAGAGCTCGTCCTTTAACCAGTGACGGATTGGTACAGGGAATCCAAGTTTCTTTCTGTGCAAGACGGATTCAGGAATAAACTCACTCATAGCCTCTCTTAACACGTACTTCGTCGTTCCGTGAGAAATCTTAGCATAAGTAGGGATCTCACTTGCCACAGCAAATACTTCTTTATCTAAAAAAGGAACTCGTAGTTCAATGGAATGAGCCATTGTCATACGATCTGCTTTAACAAGGATGTCGCCAGGTAGCCACGTATGAAGATCAATGTATTGCATTTTTGAGGAGTCATCAAATAGAGCCGCTTCGTCGTATAGATTTCTTGTCATCTTCATAAACGGATTAGATGTATCATAGGCGGTAAGTAAGTGCTGTTTTTCAAGCTCACTCAAAATGTTGGCATTTCCAATATACCGCTCAGACAACGGAGTGGTTCCTCTTAACAAATAGCTTTTGCCTTTCGTCCCTTCAGGCAATCCTAATGCCACTTTATGCAAAAGGGATTTCAAAGACCCAGGCATATAATTGAACCAATTTAATGCCAATGGCTCGCGGTAAATATTATAACCACCAAATAATTCGTCTGCTCCCTCACCAGAAAGGACAACCTTTACATGCTTGCTGGCTTCTTTGGCAACAAAATAAAGAGGAACGGCAGCAGGGTCTGCAACCGGATCATCCATATGCCAAATAATGTTAGGAAGCTCTTGCATAAATTCTTCCGGTGTAATAATCTTGTGGATGTTTTCTACTTGTAATTTCTCGGCTGTATCCTTAGCAATATCAATTTCACTAAAACCTTGATGGTCAAATCCAACTGTAAACGTCTTTAAGTTAGGATTGTGTTGTTTAGCTAGTGCAACGATACTTGTAGAATCAATACCAGATGACAAAAAGGCACCAACAGGCACATCACTTCTCATGTGTTTTTCGACCGAATCTAGCAAAACATCTCTTGTTTTTTTAGAATAAAGTTTCATGCTTTCTTTGACAGGGGTGAAGGTTTTTTTGAAATAGCATTCTATCGATACCTTTTGCCCCGGTGATGTGAGCAAATACTGTCCTGGAAGAAGCTTTGAGATTTTGTTCGATAAGCACAAAGGTTCAGGAACATATTGATAAGTTAAATAATGTTGTAAGGCCTCTTTTGATAATTCATCTATTGAGATATAGGAATGAATGCTTTTTTGCTCTGAAGCAAAAAAGAGACGATCCTCGCTCACAGTATAATAGAATGGTTTAATTCCAAAAGGGTCTCTTGCAGCAAAAAGCGTTTGTTCAACTTTGTCCCAAATAGCAAATGCGAACATTCCACGAAGCTCTTTCACACATTCTATCCCATGTGAAGCGTACATTGCTAGCAAAACTTCTGTATCTGAATCAGTTTGAAATACAAAGCCTTCAGCTATAAGGTTATTTCTAAGTTCAATATAATTGTAGATTTCCCCATTAAAAACAATGTGGTATCTATTTTGCAAAGACATAGGTTGAGTCCCGTGTTCGAGATCAATAATACTTAATCTTTTAAAACCTAATTGAACATGTTCATCTACATAGTGTCCTGTCGAATCAGGACCTCGGTGATGGATTGCTTCAATTGCTTTAAACCATGTATGTGAATCAATTGCGGGCATATCCTTCTTTCTACATTCACCTATGAAACCACACATTTATATCCCTCCAGTAAACTTCCATTTAATATGGCTATATAAAATATACTTTATTTTTCGGAAATTACCAGCATTATTTTAATAAATTTAGAAGAATAGAAAAATGTTTGCCAATTTAGTGTTTTGTATAAACTTAATAAGTGGAGGTGCTACGAATGAATCTACAAATTAATATGCAAATGATGACAGTAATTGGAGCTATATTGATCACGCTCATTGCGGTAGTGAATTGGATTCGTCTTAAAAGTAAACATAATGATTTTGCTGAGCTTCTTCTTGATCAAATAGAGCATGATTTGGAGTTAAGGAAAACTCTCGCAATGGGATTGTATATGCGCTTTAAAAAAGAAGAGTCTAGTAGTACCACGACATATAGCTCGAACTTTTTAAAGGAAGACCCTCTTTCTTTTGAACATTTTGTCGCTGATATTATTGAAGCTAAGTATGGGGGAGAGATGTTTGTAAGTAAAGCAAGTGGAGACTTTGGCGTGGATTTTGAAAATAGGAGAGAGGATGGCCTTTATATGGGGCAGGTAAAATGCACGAATAAAGATGTAAACTTTGAAGCCATTGCACTCGTCCATTCAAATATGGAGAAATGGGGAGCTGTTGGGGGTTATGTGATTACAACGTCAAGTTTTACAAAAAAGGCAGTTGAATATGCGGATGGATTAGGAATCGAATTAATAAATGGGGTGGAATTAGTTACGATGTGGCTTGAAACGATGGAAAGTGATACGGCCTATTTAAAGCAGCTAAATCCATCGGATATTTAAAATGGGTGAAAGAGTGAGATAAAGAAGGGGGAGAGGGGATCTATGGAGCTAATTAGCAGCCGTGAGAAGTGATACCATACCACTCACGGCTTTACAAGTTGGCCCATTGCTGTTTTTTTAATTCCAGTACTTAGCTCTGTAGCGGTCTACCTGGGCTTGAACATGATTGTCATGAATAATTTGCTGTAACTCTTGTTCCGTATATTTTCTTTTATGAATTGTTATTGTAAAAAGTAGAAAGTGAAACGTCATACCCATTCCTCCTTTACATATAGCCTTATAACTAAAGGATATAGCAAAAGGAAGAGAACGTCTTCGTACTAGATGCTGAAATTCTCTACGACTTAAGGAGGAGGTGCAGAATAGGGTGGGCACCTCCTTTAGCAAATTCGTTAACTTACTACAAGATGAATTTTAATGTTTTGAATTTAATACCACAATCACATATAATACTATGTTTAAGTTGTTTTATTATCGATTGACACTGCGGACAAACTGTTTTCTTAGTTGACATAAAGTTCACCTTTGCTCATCATATTTAATGTTGCTAATTAAATAATAACATTTATCAAAGAGAAGTAAACATTAAATTGTAATTAATTTAAATAACAAAGAAAAAGTAACGATGCGAACATCATTACTTTTAGTGATTACCATAGGACATCTAGAACGTTTCCATCAAAAATATTTGTATCAATGTTACACGCTTCGTCATCAAGACCGTATTGCCAACCACCGATTAAAGCTCCATCAGGGTAACTAGGATTATATGCTGGCGCATTTTCTTCTGTGGTAATGCCTTCATTTGGAGCTGCGGTCCATACATACATTTCATCTAGAATACTAGGATCAGAATCTATAGCGGCTTCAAATGCTACATACAGTTCTTCACTTGGGTCAAAAATTCCGTAGATTCCAGAACTGTATTCTGATTCAGAGACAATATCATGCCAACCTTGGATAAACTCCGAATCAATAGGATAAATTGGTTCTACATTAGCGAATAATGCTACCCCTTCAGGTATCCCGAAGTCTCTTGCCATTTCAAGCGCTGCATTTGCATGGTCTTGCCCATGTTCAAATACTGTACCATCGTTAAAGTGGTTATATATCACAAGGATTTGGATGTTTTCGGAATGGAGCAAATCAACCTCTTCAGTGGTTAAGCCATACGAAGCTCCTTCATTCGTACCTAAATAACGGCCCCACACCTCGGGGTCACCAAAGTTATTACGAACGCAAGCAAGCATATCTTCTGTAGTAATACTGGCTGAATCAACACCCCATACCGTTTCAGGGGATTCTTCGTTTCCGTTCCCATTCTCTCCGTTCTCAGATCCATCGCCGTCTTTTGTTGTATTTGTAATATGATTATTTATCTGATTTGTTACGTTTACATCAACACTAACGTTAATATCATTTCCGATGCTATTTGTGATATCATTGCTGTTACTATGAATGTTATTGTCGATGGCATTATCAACATCTGCACTTTCTGCGTCAATGTGATTTTGAATTGTATTATTAACTGAGGATTGGGTAGAGATAATCTCATTTGTCACATTATTTTCTACATTTGAGCTAGAGGAGTTAATGTGATTTTCAAGAGAGTTATCAACTTCTCCATCATTTGCATTAATTGAGTTATCGACATGATTTGTGACATTGCTTTCTTTGGACTCATTGTCACCGTTACTGTAATTTGATGATTCATCCTCAACTAAATCGGTGTGTTCTACTTGTGAGTCATCGGAAGAAGCAGTAACTGGTACAGGCGTATTCGATTGACTAAAAAAGGTAAGGGAGAAAAGAAATAAAAGAGAAACGACCCCAAGAACGATAAATGATACGTTTGATCTATTTTTCACTTTTTCACCACCTTTGTTATTCGAAAGTATCATACGTAATGAGACAGATTTAGGTGAAGGAAATAGGCATTTACCTTGGATAATTGATGTGATTGAACGAAAAGGAGACTATAATTGAAGAATCAAAGGTGAAGAAAGTTACACTTGTAAATACATATATGAAGTAGGAGGAGGAATTTGAGGTGCAGCTTGAACGAGTGATTTGCGAAAAAAGAACGTACTCGAAACAATTTGATACACATGACCATACATATGGTCAATTATTGTTTCCCCTTCAAGGAGAAATGCAAATAAAAGTGTATGAACAAGAATTTCAGCTTGAAAATGAGTTCTGCTTCTACCTCCCACCAGGGTGTTTACATACATTTCGTGCGATTAATACGAATGAGTTTTTAATTGTTGATCTACCGGACCATTTATTAATAAATGGGGGAGGTCAATCCTATGGGAAATATATGAAGTTAAATGAACAGTGGCGATCGATTCGTTATTTGTTGCTTGAAGAGCTACAAAATAAAGGTTCTTCTTCTGCTTCGTTAACTTATTTAGGACGCTACATTAGTGAAAAATTAAATAAAAAAACAGAGAAATCAGTTCAATATATCCATGACCACTATGCGGAAAAAATTACGATTGAGGAGTTATCTAGGCTAGAACACTACCATCCATCCTATTACACAAATTGGTTTAAAAAAGTAACTGGCTTGAGTCCAGGCGCCTATATTCAGTGGGTACGATTAGAGGAAGCAAAACGACTGTTGGTTCAAACAACGTTATCAATTACAGAGATTTGCAAAGAAGTTGGTTTTGAATATCCTTCATCTTTCACACGAGCTTTTATTCGGAATATAGGTATTTCACCACAAATGTATAGGAATAGCTTTAAAAAAGGTAAATAAGACATTAAAAAATGTAATGCAGCCTTTTTTTGAAGAGGTACAATAGATAAAGCAAGTACTTCTTTAGGGGGAAGATAAATTGAAGAATGTTTCCGTATTGTTAGTGTTAGTTGCTGCCATGTTATGGGGAACAACGGGTACAGCACAAACTTTTGCTCCTGAAAATGCAAATCCAGTTGTAATTGGAGCCGTTCGACTAGCGGTAGGGGGTCCTGCACTGCTGTTATTTGTTGTCTTTCAAGGAAAATTAACGTTAAAAAATTGGCCAGTCGGTGTAACGCTTGTAGCTGCATTAAGTATGGCTGCATATCAGCCCTTGTTTTTTCAAGCGGTGTCGATGACAGGAGTAGCAATAGGGACAGTGGTGGCAATTGGTAGCGCTCCGATTTTAGCTGGTATTTTAGAGTGGCTTGTCAGAAGGCGGTTGCCAAATAAAAAGTGGTGGTTGGCTACGGTGGTGGCAATTACAGGAAGTTTGCTCCTTTTTACAAATACAAATGAGAGTGAAATGAGTATCAGTCCTCTTGGAATCATTATGGCACTTGGAGCAGGAGTAGCCTTTGCCATATATACACTTGTTAGTAAGCAGTTACTAGAACGACACGCGTCCGAAGTAGTTGTGGCAATTGTATTCACCCTAAGTGCATTCATGTTAACGCCGATTCTTTTTATATATGACTTATCGTGGTTGCTTCAAGTGAATGGAGTAGGAGTAGCTCTACATCTTGGCATTTTTGCTACTGCTATTGCGTACCTCCTCTTTGTCCGCGGTCTTACTGGGATTACAGCCTCTTCTGCGGTAACTTTCTCACTTGCTGAACCGTTAACGGCAGCTATGCTTGGAGTCTTTCTCGTCGGAGAATATTTACCGTTATTGTCATGGGGTGGTGTTGGATTGTTATTTGTAGGGCTTGGAGTCCTGTCCTATACGCCAAAAAAGGCGCCATCAAAAGAAGTAGATAAGCAAGTATCTAGTTACCGTGAATGAAAATGCGTCTAGATACCGGACGCATTTTTTCTATGATTAATGATAAAATTTCACCTCGTCATGGTCATCTCGATTTCTTGTTTGGCCGATTCCTTCTTCAGCAACTTTTATTCGAAATTTCTCATATAAATACAACGCTAGCATTTCAAATCTCTCTTGATCCGGCATATCGTCAACCAACTTTTTTATATCTCTATCATTGAAATCATGCAGAATTCCGTTAATAATGATTAGCGCATCTTCTTCATCCCCAGTTAAATGATTTTTATATAGTTCATACAATTCATCAACAAATTTCATTTTATTTTCACTCCTGCTTATTATGAAAGATACTGTTAGGGTGAGTTGAACGAACCGCATTTATTCCTAAATTTTTACTAACTTCCAATTGCTCACTAATGAAATAAACAAATAGCCCATGTAAGATAAAGTGGGAGGTGGTGCATATGTTTATTTCGCCAATGTTGTTACAAGAGTCAACGTCTCCGCCCGAAGATTATGCAAATGTCATTACTGAATTAAAATTAGATGGGGTTCGGCTAATATATAGTAACGTATCGGGAACCCCAAAATTATTTACTAGACATAGTCTCGAGGTCACTCATTTATTTCCAGAAATTACAAAGCTTCCTCTTCCAAAAGGAATTATTTTAGATGGAGAACTCATCTCAGTAAATTCAGAGAACAAACCAGATTTTCCGCGTTTGATGGAAAGATTTAGATCCGATAAGGTGAATGCAACAATTCCAATACAATATGTAGCTTTTGATCTGTTATTCTATAAAGGGAAACAAATTACTCAGCTACCACTTATAAAACGGAAAACATTATTAAATGAAGTTATCCCAACAGATACAATCACAATTGTGACTTCTCAATGGGTAGAGGGCAATTCTAAGACGTATTTCGATGTTGTAAAAGAATACGACCTTGAAGGGATTATTGTAAAAAAACCGCAATCGAAGTATCAAGCGGGAAAACGTTCAAAAGACTGGTTAAAAATTATAAACTATAAATACGGAATGGGAAAACGTTCTGAGCTGGTCGGAAAAGAGACAGGACTTCTCCTATATAATCAAGTAGGATACAAGTTACAGCATATGGAGTTCAAAACCCAAAAAAATAGAGAGAAGCTATATGAAAAATATCGACAGTTTCTCAAAAATAATATTAGTTAAAAATTGACTCCGGTGTATCAAAGGGAGTCAATTTTTAATTTATAATTATCAGATTGTTAAGACTATACATATGCGTCTACAGATGATATGATGGTATTAGTGAAAATGATTATAATTATCAATTGGTGAATAGGAGAAAGGCCATGCGGAAAGTCTATTTCTGTAAAGAGAATGAGTTCAAAACAAAGAAAACATACAAGACTCTTAAAGGAAAGTATCCTGAGGTAACAATTAAACGAAAAGGTTGTCTCGGTAAGTGTAAAACGTGTAAGAGCTGTCCATTTTCTTTGGTCGATGGAAAAGTAATTTCATGTGAAACTGGAGATGAACTGTATAAAAAGTTAAATAAACGGCTTAATAAAATATCCATATAAAAGATCTTACGAAAAGCTGGAAACCTCTGTTTAGGTTTGCAGTTTTTTTTTGATGGATTTAAAATACATGTTAGATAATCTTACATCATGCGCTTTTTTGTTTGAATATTCAGTTAAGATGAATTGAGATACGTTTTACCTATTTCAATAGTGAAAAGGGGTTGAACAAATTGTTTAAACAATCGGGAGAGCAACTTTTACAGGAAAAATACAATACTGAAAAGCGTGCTAAGGCATTTTATAACAATCAGATGTTATCTTATTTAAATGAAACGATGAAGGAATTTATTGAAGCACAAGAGATGATGTTTATTTCAACTTCTGATAGAAGTGGGAAATGTGATTCATCCTTTCGTGCAGGTGAAGCAGGATTTGTCAGAGTGATTAATAAAAATGTGGTTATGTATCCGGAATATCGGGGCAATGGCGTCATGGCAAGTATGGGTAATATTATGGAAAACCCTCATATTGGTTTAATGTTTATTGATTTCTATCATAGTCGCTACGGTTTGCATGTGAATGGGAAAGCTTATATATGCGAAAATAAGGAATTAGATACCCTACAATTACCAAAGAAGATGAAGGAAGATATTCTACTAAGAGAAGGAGAAAAAGCGGAGAGATGGGTTGTTATTGAAGTCGAAGAGGCATTTATCCATTGTTCTAAGCATGTCCCCAAATTACAAAAAATAGATAACCTAAGTAGTGGTTTGAAAAATATGAAGGGAGGAGATTTTTTCAAAGTGAAAGAAAGTAAAAAGCAGGTTAGAGTTAACCGCTAATGGAAAAGGCTGAAATAAAAGCTTCACTATTGCTAAAAGAATAGTGAAGCTTTGTTTCAGCTTTTTTTAGCATTAAGCATTCTGCTCATGAAAAGTAAAAATTTCTAGTAAATCATGTTTGTTTGTAATTACATCTGCTAAAGTATATTTATCGAGAACACTTAAATAAGCTTGAAGTGCCTCATTTAATGCGAACTTTAATTTACAAGCAGAGCTGATAATGCATGTGTTATTTTTCCGGTCAAAACATTCAACAATGTGTAAGTTCTCCGTTTTTCGAACAACAGATCCAATATTAATATCTTTTGGATCTAAAGCTAATTTGATCCCGCCATTCTTCCCTCGAATCGTTTTAATTAATCCGAGTTGACCTAATTCATAAACAACTTTACTCATATGGTTATTAGAAATGTTGTAGATTGTTGCTATATCCTTAATCTTTGCCAATTCAAGGTTATCTCTTGTACTTAAATACAAAAGAGTACGTAATGCATAGTCAGTATAACTAGTTAGATGCAAGGGACTCACTCCTATTAACACGATATTGTTATAGTAAGAACGTATTCATAAGCGCAAATTCAACCTTCATCCCGAAAGAACAAAGGGTTACGCTTCCTTATACACCCATCGTACATGAAATGGAGAAGATTGTCTGTAATTTAGTATCAATTAGTTAAGGATAAACGAAAAAACTGTGTCAGATTAAATAACATTAAAATAATTTTAATTGAAAGTGAAGTTAAGAAGAAAGGAGAATAATGGAGAGCACTGAAAAGGTAAAACTGGAGACCATTGAAAAAGCTCTTGAAAGTTACTCAAGGAAGCTGCAATGGCTCCACACGTTGCGCGCCAGCCATGGGAAACCCACTCATAGCTGGCTTTAAAAAATTGAAACGGTTCCGCTCATTGCGTAGAAGGCACTGAAAATGGGGAAACTACCCTTTTCCAGTGCCTGTGATGAACGCTCAAAAATAGCTTGTAAGACAGAAAAGAAGCTTGCTTAATTAAGAAGAGTGAATCGACACTTTGATTTGCCGTAATCTTTTGTCATCGGATGCTTCCACTTGGAGGTCCACATGTTCATATGTGAATTGCTCCCCCTCCCTAGGAATGCGCTCGAATCTCTCCGTTAACCAGCCGCCCAGAGTGTGGTAAGAAGAATTAGGTAATTCTACATCTGTTAACCTCGCAAAATCATCAAGAGGAAAATCGGCAGAGATAACATACGTATGTGAGTCAAGTTGGCTAAAGGGTTTTATCTTTTCATCGTGTTCGTCCCAGATTTCTCCGACGATTTCTTCTAGTATATCTTCGAGGGTGACAAGTCCAGCAGTCCCTCCGTATTCATCAATCACAATCGCCATATGTGTTTTTTGTATTTGAAGCTGTGGTAATAAAGTTGATACTTTCATTGATTCAACTACAAATAAAGGATCACGTAAAAGATCAGTAATTTGCGTTTCGCTTTTTATAAGTAGTGATTTTAGAAAATCTTTTTCCGAAAGAATACCGACGATGTTATCAATGCTTTCTTCAAAGACGGGAATGCGAGAATAATGTTCACGGAAGAATACTTCTTTGATGTCGTCAATCGAACTTTTCACGTTTATCGCTACAATGTCTGTTCTTGGTTTGATAATTTCTGCGACAATAATGTCATTAAATTCTAGTGAACGGTGAACAAGTTCCTTTTCGTGACTTTCAATAACTCCCTCTTCTTCGCTAATGTTAATCATTACTTTGATTTCTTCTTCCGTCATAGAAGGATGATGCTCCTTTTTCCTTATAAACCTTGAAACCCCTTTGCGCAATTGGATAAAAGCCCATGTAATTGGTTTAAATATAGTAATCAAGAGAGTCATGATTCCTGATGTTTTCAAAGTATAGGACTCAGCATATTCTTTTGCAAATGACTTAGGTAATATTTCACCAAATATTAAAACGAGAATAGTCAACACAACAGTACTAATAAAAACCCCCATATTAGGACCAAACAATTGTATAGCTAACTGCGATGATAAGGTTGCAGCTGCAATGTTTACTAAGTTATTACCAACTAAAATGGTAGATAACGCCTCATCAAAATTGTTTGAAATATGTAAGGCTTTTTTGGCACCTCTAAAGCCTTCATCGCTATAATTTTTTAAACGTATTCTATTTACACTTGAATATGCAGTTTCAGCAGAAGAAAAAAAAGCTGATATAGCTAATAACGAAATTAATAAGATTATGATACTTATGGGTACTTCAGACAAGATATCACTCCTCCTAAACAGATAAAGAAGGCTTAGACAATTCAAATGTAAAAATAATTACTTACGTAAAGTATTCCCAACTTCAGATTGTATTAATAAACAATCACACAGAAAGAAGCCGTTTTTCCAAATAAAGTATGGATATAATAGGAGAAACCACTAACATTATTGCACGTTTAATGAAAAGCTCGAATCTTCATTTTTTCTACATAAATTACAAGTGTGATGTTTCGTGTAGACATTTCTGCAGTCGAGAGGAGTATGAATAATGAAATTCACAAGAAAAGTTTTGCTTGCCAATTTGTTAGGTGCAGGAATCATACTAGCAGGTTGTGCTAATGATGAAACAAGTGAACATCATCATGAGGACCATCAGGAAATAGAAGAGCATCACGAACATGAAAATCATCATTCTAGTAACAACTCACGAGAACAGGTGGAAAGTGATGGGGAAAGGGAGCCTAATGCTTTTAATGAAAATGCCATGAACGGTCTTGTTGTAGAAAATACGAAAAATATTACACGAATTAATGAGGAAGATCCTGTAACTGCCTCAATATTCGTATCACAAACAGTATGGCCCGCAACGCATGAGCAAAATCAACCAGGAACAGTTATTTTGGCTCCAGTTGATGACTGGCAATATTCGTTAGCTGCATTAACGTTGGTTCATCACCCGAATGATGGTCCATTGTTATTTGTTGATGAAGAAATATCGGATCATGTGTTAATGGAGATTAATCGCCTACAGCCAAAAGGGAATGACGAAGGAACGCAAGTGTTAGTCATTGGAGATTATGATGAGAAAGAGTTAAGCAAATTGAATGGATTTGAAGTAAAACAAATTGTCGGTGAAAACCCAGCTGATTTTGCGGAAAAAATAGAAGAATCTTTTTTTGAAACGATCGGTCATGTACATCAAGCTGTTATTATTGGATCAGCTGATGATGCTGCTAAAGGATATACGGTCCCAGTTGGCAACTGGATCGCTCATATGAACGAATCACTTTTATATGTAGAGGCAGATACAGTCCCACAAGAAACAATAAAAGCATTAGAAAAGCGTGAAGGAAAAGCAGAAATTTACATTGTTGGTCCAGAGGAAATTATATCTGAAGAAGTAGAAAGTAAACTTGAAGAGTACGGAACGGTTCAACGCATTTCCGGTGATAACGAAATTGAACAATCTATTGCTTTTTCTTCTTTTAAAGATGATAATAACTTCGGTTGGGGAATTACAACTCCTGGTCATGGATTAGTATTTGTATCAACTGAAAGTCCTGAACTTGCTATTGCAGCCGCTCCGTTTGCACATTTAGGAAAGCACGCACCGATGGTATGGTTAGAAGATGGGGAAGTAACGAAGTCGTTGTATGAGTATTTAGCAAAGTTAAAACCAGCCTTTACTACAGATCCAACGGAAGGACCATATAATCATGGATATGTACTTGGATCATTTGACCTAATTCCATTTCAAACGCAAGGAATCCTTGATGAAAAGTTAGAGATTGCTTCTTTGGAGGGAAATGATCATGCACATCAATAATTAAATATGAAAAGGAAGGTAAGGTACAATACAATTTCCTTCCTTTTCACTTCTTTTTAAACGCTCTTTAAAAAAAGGGGATTAGAATGAAAAAGCTCTTAATAGTAGACGATGAAGTTCAAATGCAGAAGTTAATTGCAGTTTGCTTACAAGAAGAAAATTATATCCTTGATACAGCCTCTTCTGGTAAAGAGGCTATTTACGTGTTAAGACAAAATGAATATGACTTATTACTATTAGATGTAATGATGCCAGGAGTAAGTGGGTATGAAGTCTTACAAAATATAGAGAAGGAACATGCAGCACTACCTGTCATACTTTTAACGGCACTAGGAGAAACAGAAGATGTTGTTAAAGGGCTAAGTTTAGGAGCAGATGATTATATAACGAAGCCCTTTGAACCAAGTGAGCTTAAGGCACGAGTTCAATCTGTGTTAAGAAGGTTCCAAAAAGCAAATACAAGAGAAAAAGTGACTAACCTGCATGGAATTACATTAAATGAGAATCAGAAACTATTTATGATAGACGGTCAGATCGTTGGTCTTACAAGAAAAGAATATCAAATACTTTTGCGCTTATTTTCAAATCCAGGTCAAGTATTTACACGAGATCAGCTATTAGAATTGGAATGGGATGATTTGGGAGAAAGGTATGATCGCAACATTGATACTCATATTAAAAACATTCGAGAAAAATTAAAAGATACAGGCTTAGAAAAGAGGATCATCGAAACCGTTTGGGGAGTCGGTTATAAACTATCACAACCAGAGTATGTACAATGAAACTTTCAACTAAGTTAATAATCCTTGTCTTTGTTTCATCTTTAATCGGTATTGTTTCGATGAGTGTAGCTTTTTATCAAGTGTCAAAGACTTTCTATAAAAATCAGCTCCAGCAGGATATAGAATTCCGAATGCAAGCCCACCTGGATGTTATTGAAGATGATTTTTCACACCATACACTTCACCATGTTGTTCTAATGGAGAAAAGAGGTTCAGAAAGTTCTTTTATTATTTTCGATCAGAATTTTGGAGTGATCGATCATTCATACCCAATTGATTCTGAAAGGCTTATCTTTTACCGAGATTGGGTTAGTCAAGTAGGAACATCCAAAAAAACAGAATTTGTTGAAACCGTTGCTCATCACATTCCGCATATTTGGGCTGCGGTTCCTATTAAGCAAAACGCTGCGGTTGTTGGCTACTTGTTTATTGATCAAGATACAGGAGAGTTTGAACAGGCTAAATCACAATTGTTATTCATTCGATCGTTATGAGTTTCTTTTTACTGCTGTTATCAGGTCTTATCACGATTTATTTATCAAAAAAGTGGACAGACCCGATAGTGAAAATTCGTAATTCAACAAGAAAAATTGCAAAAGGGGACTTTGAGGTTCAGTTAAAGGCAAAAGGAAAAGATGAAATAGCTGATTTGATGAACGATATTTCGTCGATGGCTGAACAATTGAAGGGTTATAGCGACTCCAGACAACAATTTTTATCAAATGTCTCCCATGATCTTCGCACCCTTTAACCTATATCAAGGCGTATGCTGCGATTTTGAAAGACAAAAATGATGTGAGTGCTGATATCGGGGACCATTCAAAAGTGATTTATCAAGAAGCTGTCAGGATGGAACGTCTAGTGAATGATATCTTTCAGTTAATGAAACTAGATGAAGGGAAATTTACGATTGAAAAAGAGAACTGTAATTTAATTGAAATAGGTAAAAAGACGATTCAAAAAGTGAAAGTAGCTGCTTCTGCAAAGGAGCTTCATTTAGACTTTTTATACGAACCTAATGAAATCATGGCTACAATTGATCCAGAACGTATGGAGCAAATTATCCTAAACTTATTAAATAATGCAATTCGACATACTCCCCCAAATGGGAAAATTACGTTAAAAATGGAACAGAATGAATCTGAAATTTCAATTACCGTACAAGATAATGGTGAAGGCATTCCTTCTAAAGATTTAAATTATATTTGGGAACGATTTTATCGTGTGGATCAATCACGATCAACAAAGCATGGGGCAGCGGTCTTGGATTAGCGATTACGAAACAATTGGTTACGCTTCATGGAGGTGAGATTAAAGTTAGAAGTACGTTAGGAGAGAGGACAATCTTCACAATTATTTTAACAAGGAATTAAAAAAGGAAGGGATCTTTATGAGGAAGATAACGTTAACGGTCATATTAATGCTGTTTTTGACTGCGTGCGGTCAGTCGGACGAAGTTGAATCATTTATGCATGTTCATGGACTAGAGTTTGACAAGGAGGGGAATAGTTTCTATCTAGCTACACACCACGGTTTAATTCATGTTGATAAATCAAGTTGGAAACAAGTAGGGGACGAAACAGAACATCATGATTTAATGGGATTCACGATTTTAGAAGATGGACAAATGATTTCAAGTGGTCATCCTAGTTACCGATCGGAGCTTGAAAATCCTTTAGGGATCATTGTTAGTCAAAATGAAGGGGAAACCTGGGAGCCGATCGCTCTTCATGGTAAAGTGGATTTCCACGTTCTTCATGTAAGTAGGGAAAACGAACGGATTATGTATGGGATTGACTCTTATCATTCTGAATTATATCGTACAGCAGACGGCGGGCATGAGTGGCAGCAAGTTAATGCTAGTGGCCTGCCAGTACCTATTGGTGAAGTATATGCTCTTTCGTCTCATCCGCAAAATGCTGAATTACTTTTAGCTGGAACAGGTTTAGGAATATTTGTTTCAGATGACGGTGGTCAAAATTGGGCCGAGTATAACACAGAAATATTTTCAACTGCTTTTCAACAAGTAGGGCAATCGGGTGGTCTAATTGCCTACCTCTTTGGAGAGAAAGAGGGACTATATATCAGTGAAGATTTTGGAAATATGTGGAGTTCACTTAACTTACAATTAGATGAAGATGCAGTTACCTATATAAGTGTTCACCCGGTTTTTGAGAGCGAAATTATTGTTGGTACAAGCCAACAAAACATATATAGAACGATTAATCGTGGTGAAAGTTGGGAAGTGCTAGCTTCGGAGGGAAACCCAATTAAGGCACTTCAATGATAAATTATCACTAAGAGGGCTGCTCAATTACCGTGAGAGCCCTCACGGCCGCCTAAAAGCTAGTTTTATTTTGTGTTTTACAGCTTAAAATGGGGAACATTATTCTTATAAGATTAAAAGTGGTGATGGTATGACAAAGAAAATTATTGATTTGGCGAACCCAGAACTAGAAGATAAGATTAAAAAGGAACTCAAAGCTTTACGTTTTACGAAAAATTTCCGATCAGCTTCAGCTGAAGAGTGGTATGTATTTCTTGAAAGTTATCATGATCCTAAAACTGGAGGAGCGGCGGGAAAAGCAATTATCCATTATGATCTCCAAGGTAACCGTGATATTTATATTAATACAACGATCATCTTTGATGACCCAGAGCTTTATAAAGAAGAATTAGACCCGCTCGTTTACGCAATCGCAGATGAATTAGTTAATCGGCTTGTAGGTTATGCGAACACACTATTATCAGTTCACGCAGGTTCGAATTCCTATCAAGCTGAATATGTAAGATGAGGAAAAGGAGATTTGAGCCTAACGGCATAGAATCTCCTAACGAAGAATTTATAATTTTAGTTCGAATAAGCGACTAAATTTCCTATTTCTTCTGCATTTTCTTGAATCTCTACGGCATAAGCACTTTTTGCATGGCCATTTGCATCAATGTAATTTTCAAGGCCACCTACTCCGCGGTGATATGCGGTTAATGCATAATCCCAATCTTCATATTTATTATAAAGATAACTTAAATACTCAACTGATAACTGAATTGAGTAAAGTGGATCAAATAACAAGTCATCGTTATATGGCAATTCTGCCATTTCTGCAATCCAGGGTGCTGTATTTTTCATAAATTGAGCCATCCCATAAGCATGTCCAAAGCGAGTTTCTGGACCAACAAGGGTAGGATCAAAGGAGCCACCTGTTTCTGTTCTTAACAATTCATAAACGATAAATGGATCAATATCACGTTGTGCGGCAATTTCTCTGCAAGCATCGTAGATTCAACCCAAGTTTCATAAGTGAGAGTAACATCCGTTGCTTCAGAATTTGTAGCAAAATATTCTTCCAGTTCCTTCATTTCTAGCTTAGTTTTTTGTTCTTCTAATTCATTTTCAGTTTCTGTTATTGTTTGTTGTAATTTTGTATTTTCGAAATAAAGAACTCCAGCTAGGAAGGAAAGTAGTATGACTAGGCTGATTAAGGTAATTTTGCGCTTCATCATTGTTCCTCCTTAAAAATGTTTGTTGCCAACGACGTATATCGTAACGAAATCCGAACAGTTCCTCAACACGACAAAACATTCAGATATGATGGTAAGACAATGTTTGCTATGGTTTCTACTTCTAAATCAATTTTGTCCTTTTTATATATGCTATTACCTTTCAATTGCTTACAAATACACATATTTTACTGGGATAACTTTCCTGGTAAGGAGAAGGTTTCAAAAAGGAAAGGGAGGTGTCAGGATATTTATGGTGAAAAGCTGAATAAATTGTCACTAAGCTATCTTAACGAAATAAAAACATGAATGACTCTTTAGATAATTATGGGATTGTTCCAACAGAAACGTTAGGGTTAGTGAGAGCTCTGCTTGTACGACTTTACTTTCATTCCTTTCAGAAGATAACCTCCTTTAAACTTACGTGGTTCATAAGAAATGATAAATGCATGAGGTTCATATTCCTCAATCATATTAATAAGTTTTTGTTCCATGCTTCTTTTAGTCAAAATCTGCAATTGGTATCGGATACTATCCTTTCCCATTCCTTCAAAAACGGTTACTCCAAACCCTTCGTTACGAAGAGAAGAAATCAAGTCTGTGTTTCTTGTCAGCAAATTCACAGTGAGAGTTGTATAACCTAACGCTAATTTGTTTTCAATATATCCCCCAATATAAATACCTGCACCAAATCCGATAGCATATGTAAGCATCTCAGCAATGCTTTGTTCCCCGCTTAGTACAATAGAAAGACCAAAAATGTGTACTAACGCTTCTAAAAATCCAAAAGCTGATGCGAGTAACGTCATGTATTTACGACAAAAATAATCCGAAGTGATAGTACGGGTACTAAGATAATTTGGAGTAATAATATAAGAAAAATGCTATACATTTCTTATTTACCTACCTTCATACAAGACGTATTGTTAGATTTCCCTTTTTGGTAGTCAATATGTATTGTAGCCAGAATGTACCACTCATGTGTGAAATATTGGGCGTAAATACTAATAGAGGATAAGAAGGATAACCTTCTCTTCTTCTACAATTTTGATTAGGGGGTAATACGAATATGAGCAAGAAAAACCAGCAAGGAAAATATGATGATGTTGAGTATTCAGAGGAACTAGCTGACGCTGAAGACAAAGAAGCAATGGCTAGGATGGAGCAAGCCGATAAGCGTGCGCAAAAGAAACAAAGAAAAAATCAAAAATAAGAAAAGATGGGAGAGGTTAATTGATAAGGCCTCTCCCATTTCTTATAATTATCGAATGATAACAAAAGGTTATTTATTTAGCAAGAAAGAAGGAAGTTATGGCTGTATTCATTCCAGCTGAAAAAAATTAAATTTTAGTTCTTTGTTGTTAGTTTTTCATGTTTCATAAATTACTTTCATAAGTAATAAAGAGTAAGTTTTTATCCGAAGCAATATTATGTTTTTAGTTTTTAAAATTTTTAGATCAAATGAAACATTGGACTATTTATAACGTATATATAAAACACTCAATTTATAGATCAGGAAGAGGTTAATGAAAGCAGTTTTTTGTCTTTTTATATCTCGCTTTAGGGATGCCCTTTTTCTTTGTCGAATTTGTTGTACAAGTTGAATTAATGTATGTGATAGGAATATTATTTTGGAGGGGGCTATTTACTGTTATTATAGTCTTTTTATATTATCGTCAATTTGACAAATAGAGAAAGAAACGTTTACGGAAGCATGACTTATCCTTGCAATAGAATAAATAAATTCGACTCAAACTTGGGGGAGAGCCGATGATGCATATTATAAACTTGATAGCATGGTGTATATTTCTAATCATAACTGGTTTATTATTAGAATTAACAAATGGTTGGTATCATATTACCACATCAAAAACTCTCGATGTTTTTTCAGTTGCAACTCCAATAGCAATATTTATATTATTTGGAGTGCTACTTGCAAGCAAGCATTTAATTAAACAACATCGAATCTATGGGGAGTGGAAAATACAGTATTCAAAATTTATCTTGCTTGGTATCTTTCCAGTTATGTTGCTACTAGTTTTAGATATAACGCTCAATAAGGTAAATGCGTATACAGTAGCGAAATTTGATTTATATCCACTATCTATCTTAGTTTTAGTCATATGTGGTTACTATTCATCTCAAAGTTTGTATAAAGAATGAGAATAGTAGGTGAAGCTTTGATAAAATCAATACAAAGAGGGTGTCAAACCTTTTGAGATCCCCCTTAGGAATTTATGTTTATATAGAATTAGAATTTAGCCATGTTTACACAGTTCCCACTTTAGCATATTATCTATTCTGTTAACTTTCTTCCTTATTTTTTTCTAATACTTTTATTGATGGTTCGTTATCTTCCAGGCATTCAGCAATAATTTTATGGACGTGTTCAATTGAGAATGCCATTTGATGATTTCACGCACTGCTTCTGTAGCGAAACCATTTTGTTGAGCAGCTGGTAATATACCATAGCCGATTTCAATCGAATTTTCTTGATCAGGTTTGCCTTTAAAGCCAATATCCCCAATTACTTTGTTCGTTTCTTTATTAATAACTAACCATACACCCCAGCCCAAAAGGCTAGAATCTTGTTCAAGTTCCAGGAGATGACTTTCAATATGTGGTCCAATTTCATATGAAGAAGCTTGTGCCAATAAAATGGAAACTTTTGTACATGGAATTAGCGTAAGTCTTTCTGTTTGTAACTGCATTGTTTTTATTCTCCTTTGATTTTTTTTGCTATTCAGTAAGCAACACTATTTAGATAATCAAAGTCATAGCTCCTTTCCTTGTTATAAAACTATTTTAAAAGAAATGACAAAAATAACCAATAGAATTGTGGAATAATTTGGAATGAGGAGGAACTATGAAGCGCTTAATGTTCAAATATATTGTAATTGCTTAATAAAAGGGGTACGGTATAGTTGAAATGTTTTTATTGGAGGTTTAAAGAGTGGCGGATATTAAATTTGAAATTGTAGAAACGTTAGCTGTATTATCAGAAGGATCTAAGGGTTGGAAAAAAGAGTTGAATTTAATTAGTTGGAACGGTCGAGATGCTAAATATGATATAAGAGACTGGGCACCTGACCATTCAAAAATGGGAAAAGGAGTAACTTTGTCAGAAGAAGAAATCGAAATCTTAGTACAAGCTTTATCAAAAAGAAAATAATGTGTTTTTTTATTAAGAGAGGTATCTGTTTTGAAGAAGCCACGGAAAAAGGTGAAAACCAACCTTTTTCAATGGCTCGATTAAGTAGAAATGGCTAATCACATTGCATAGAGGCACTGAAAAGGTGAAAGTCGACCTTTGATGTGTCCTCATTTTGAAGTGACTCTTTATTTTGGATAAAACTATAAAAAAACTGATACGAATGTGATGAAACGCACAGATAGTCGAACCGAATTCTATTTATGATTAACTTAACCAAATAGATTGGGGTTGCAGTATATACCTAATAAGAATTTAACTCTTCTCATTCATGTTATTTATTCGGTAAAGACTGCAAAAAATAAATGAAAGAGTGATTAAATTGGTAGCGAAAGAACTGATTAACATGAAAGAATATTTAAGAGAAGAAGTAAAAAACCATTATTATGTAGTTTGGGAACAGGTTGAGGTTTGCATAGACGAAACAGAATCAGCTTCAATTGAAGAATTTGTGAAAGTAATGTATGAACAAAGTGAAAGTAGTTCGCTTGTTCCAATGTATTCATTTCTAATTGACAAAACAAGTAGTATTGAAGATTCTTTAGCTAAAGTTAAGAGAGAATGTAAGCATATTTTTAAAGAACACGTTCTTGTTTAGAGGATAAATTTCAAAATGTAAAGCTCACGGTTATTGAGGGCACTGAAAAGGTACAAATCAACCTATTTCAGTGCCCTCTTGTTGTTGTGGGGCTCTTTTGTATGTAGCTTCATAATATGCCTCAAAGATATGATATGATGAACAGTAACAGTAAAAACCACAAATATAGTATTGTTTGGAATAGGTGTAAAAAATATTAGGATCAACTTTTTACAGCTTCAATACTTTGCTATGAGGGGTGTCTTAAAAGGTCTTTTAAAACATTGCTCCCTTAATTTTACTCTAACTGCATAGCTGTATTAACGCTTTACAATGATAGTATTCATTTATAAAATAAATAACGTTGAAGGGAGAGTGTATGACATCAAACAATACATCGGTAACACTGCGATTTTCTTTATAATATTAGTTGGAATTAGTGCTCTAATTGGATGGTATTTTGGTTTTCAATTTGTCAATGTGGCCTTTATCGTTGGGGCTATTTCATTGTTATTATCAACAAGTGGGCTTTCTAGTGAAGCGCACTTAGCAATGAAGACACTTGGTACTCATGTTCCACGTGAAGGTAATAAATTGCTTACACTAAATCCATTGTTACTCAGCTCATTGCTATTATTGGTCATAAGCTTTCTATATGCTTTAGTTAGATAGGAAGGATTAATACAAGTGTTCTAATTCTTTTGCTAATGCCTGCTTTCTCAAATTTCCATAAAAAAGACTCCAATTGGAGTCTTTTTTTATTACTTTTGAACGTTAGCAGCTTGTGGTCCACGAGCACCTTGTTCAATTTCAAATGTAACAGCTTGACCTTCTTCTAAACTTTTGAAACCTTCACCTTGAATTGCAGAGAAGTGTACGAATACATCGTCGCTACCTTCCACTTCGATAAAACCGAAACCTTTTTCTGCATTAAACCATTTTACTGTACCTTGTGTCATGATATTGCCTCCAACGTGGATTATCCACTATTTATTACTATCCTTGCCCATGCATAACCCCTCAAGACAAAACCACTTATTAAGAAAGTCTTAATTCTATCAGTGTATCCGAACAAAAATAATTGTTTTAATCATAACATCCATCTTATGGAATTGCAAGAACAATTCGCAATTGGGTTAAATAAGGGTTTTTTATGATTTTGAATGTCTCATTTCTTCTTCAAAGAAGAATGTACTTGGGTGTTCTAAACAAGTATAGGAGTATCTTTTCATATTTGGTACATAACTAAACTTGTTAATAGTAAGGGTCTCACCGGTCGCCTTTAGAATTACTTTCTCATTAGCTTGAAACTTATTTTTACTTTTCATGAAAAACCCAACTTTCAATATAATGTTTATTTATATGAAGAATCATTTCAATTGATTAATACATATAAAAAAAGTATCCTGTATTTGAATTAAGTTAAAATCTACATTTTTATATTATCTCATACTTATTGAAGTTATGTTCATTTTTATACTTTTTTCTCTATATAATTTGTTAATTTAGCTGTTATGTAGTAAAAATTGGTAACATAGGTTACACTTATTAATAAGGGAATACCCTTTGGTCTTCTGATGTGCAGACTCACCAGCAGAAGGCGTGAGACCAATCACGAAAGGATGACCACTATGACAGATACGGTTTATCAAGCAAAAGCAGGCGATGGTTTTAAGAGGACGGGTTTAAAGAGAACAAATTCTTTTTTTAATACTCCTCAAGAAGCGATAGTTGAAGCATTAGCATTAAAAAAGAAAATGGATACAATTTACAACAATGAAATTGAATGGGATTATAATTGTAAGATTACTGGCTCCGTTGAAAAGATGAGTTTTTTAAGAGGATATCTTGGAGGAGACCGAAAAACAAAACCTTTTTACTTACAAATCGTTTCTTTTGATTCAAAAGATAACACAAAATTATCTTCAACCACGGTTAGTAAAAAGATGAACTCAAACGATGAAAAAATCTTTAATAAAGTCATTAAGTTATTTAATTAGATAATTAAAGGAAACTCCACTACTTTTCTTACATATGATACAGCAAGTAGTGGGGTTTTTCATTCTTCCTCCAGAAAAAACGCATTTTATTAAAACCAACTTGACAGATGTGAATTAACAGAATAATATAACCATAAGAAATAAATATGTTGAACATAAGAAAATTAAATCGTGAAAGCTGATTGGAAATACCGAAGGCTTCTACTTTTATTTTTAAAAAGTAGAAGCCTTTTTTTATATTTAATTCATACTAAACTCATTGGTTTTATTGGTAGAGGGTTAGTTTATTAGATAAAAGAGAACAGGGGATGGATAAGGTGAACTTCGAAATTGTATTTGTGATAGTTGTAGTAATTGGGATGCTTATCTGTCTTATAAAAGAAGTAGCAAGACCAGATTTTATTTTGTTTTGTACATTAGCTATCTTGTTATTATCCGGAATTTTAACACCTGCGGATGCACTAAAAGGGTTTTCTAATGAAGGTATGTTAACCGTTGCTTTGTTATTTATTGTAGCAGGAGCTGTAAAACAAAGTGGGACTCTCAATCAACTTGTTGTGAAAGCTTTAAGCACGGGAAAAAGTCCAAGAATGTCTCTTATAAGAATGATGATACCGATTTCTGGTATGTCAGCTTTTTTGAATAACACACCAATCGTCGTAATGTTTACACCTGTTGTACGTAAATGGTGCAAAGACCGAAATATTTCTCCATCTAAATTTTTGTTACCATTGTCATATGCAGCAATCTTTGGTGGGACATGGACATTAATTGGCACGTCGACAAACTTAGTCATACATGGATTTATGTTAGAGAAAGGAATGAGTGGGTTTTCGATGTTTCAACTAGCAATAGTAAGTATCCCGGCAAGTATCGTCGGCATCTTATTTATGGTGACGATTGGGTACAAGATTCTACCTGATAGAAAAACATCTGAAGAGACATTCGATGAGAGTTCAAGAGAGTATCTTTCAGAAGCAATCGTTGAAACGCAGTCACCTTTAATTGGCAAGTCAATTGAAAATGCGGGTTTAAGGAATTTAAAAGGGTTATATCTTATAGAAGTTATTAGTAATGGAGAGCGGACTGCTCCTGTTCCTTCCTTTTATAAAATTAAAGAAAATGATCGTTTAATTTTCACAGGACTATTTAGTACGATCGTTGAATTACAGAATATCCGCGGGTTAACTGTAGAAACAGGTACAGATCTTAAATTAGAAGATTTGCAAAATGGAAGTGCCTCTTTAGTTGAAGCGGTTGTGTCTCATCAATCTAGCTTAATCCAAAAGACTGTTAAGGAGAGTAAATTTCGCAGTAAATATGATGCGGGGGTAGTAGCGGTTCATCGAAATGATGAGCGAATTAATAATAAGGTTGGGGATATTAAATTAAAGCCAGGCGATACGTTACTATTGTTAGCTAACAAAGATTTTCTTAATAGATGGTCTAGTTCAAATGATTTCTATTTACTCTCACCGATTGATGAACCAGAAATTATTGATGCAAAAAAATCGTATATTGCAATTATTACTTTAGTGTTGATGATTTTACTCGCTGCATTTGAGATATTGCCAATGTTTAAAGCTGCTGTCCTTGCTGTTGTAATCTTGTTCTTAACGAAGACAGTATCGTTTGAGGGAGCAAGAAAGTATATTCAATTTGATGTGTTAATTGTCATTGCTTGCGCGATTGGAATAGGAATTGCGCTAGAGACAACAGGAGCCGCAGAATTAATTGCTAATCAGTTTGTCCAATTGACAAAAGGATTCGGTATACTAGGTGCAGTATTCGTTGTTTATTTACTAACTAGCTTTTTTACAGAAATTATTACAAATAATGCAGCAGCAGTGTTGATGTTTCCGATTTCGCTGCATATTGCAAACCAACTTTCTATTGATCCGATGGCACTTTTTGTAACGATTGCCATTGCTGCTTCAGCAAGCTTTGCAACGCCAATTGGATATCAAACGAATTTAATTGTATACGGTCCCGGAGGATATCGTTTCTCTGATTATTTGAAAATAGGTATACCGCTTAATCTATTATATTTAATTGTGACGGTTGTAATCGTGAATTTTGTTTGGGTAATGTAACGTAACATGTGAACGCCGAGATTATTCACCATAACAATATTATGTAAACTAATTCGATTGTAATTCTTTTGAAAATGGTAAACTATGTGGTATTTTGTCAAACAAAATAGAAAAAAGGTAGACCTCTGAACTTTTTTTCAGTAAGATTAATTTTATATATAGAAAAAGGGAGAGTTAGTTATGCTGCAACAATCTAAACAATCTAGAATTCTTTTGCTCATTACTATGGTTGTTGCAATACTATTTATTTGTTTATTAATACTGAGAACCAGTTCTTTACTATATGACTCTGAGACTGTGAGCAGTAATCAGGATACCGTAAAAGTGGCTATCATTACATCAGACCAAGTTAACGACCAAAGTTGGGGTGGTCTAGCCTATAAAGGTCAATTGAAAATGGAAGAAAAATTCCCAGTAACCGTATCATTATATAGTGAAATATATTCAGATGAATTAATTGAAGCAACTATAAAAGAAACAATTGCAGAAAATACAGAAGTAATTATTGGCCACGGCCGAGAATTTTCAAATGTATTTACTAAACTAGCACCAATGTATATGGATACGCATTTTGTAACAATTCACGGTACTTCAGAGTATGAAAATCAGTCTGTTTATACTTTTAATCAAGGCAACATCGAACACATTGCAGCATTAGTCGCTTCGTTAAAATCAAAGAACAAAAAAGTTGGAATAATTGATCCTATTGAAGCAAGAGAAAGCAAAAACGATTTTAAAAAAGGGTTGAGTTACTATAGTCCAGACGCTTTGCTTTATTATCAGCTTGTCGGTAGCCGAGATGACGGGAAACGAGCTGTGGAAATTCTAGAAGAATTTATTGAAGAGGGAGTAGATGTTGTTTACTCAAAAGGTAATGCATTTAACCGAGATGTTATTGAACATGCCAAGAAGTATGATATTTATATTATTGGTTATCTCGATGACCAGTCCTATATTGCTGAAGATTTAGTATTAACTAGTGTCATTAATGATGTGTCGCAAGCCTATGTTTCAATTATGGAGGATTTCTTTTCGCCTGATGGAATTCCGACTGGGACAGTTATGTTAACAGATCAAGATGGTGTGTATAGACTTGCTCCTCTTGGCCCCATGTTTTCAGATCAAGAGAAACAACTTATTGATTCTGAATTAGAAAAAATACATCAATCCGAATAACATTTTTATAATAGATCGTTCGTTGAAGGAGGATTTATGATTCATTTTTTTAAAAAAATAAGTTTTCGTAGTAAAATTTTAACAATCCTTCTTTTAACAACGATTCTCTTAAGTAGCTTCTCATTTATTCTCATTCAATCGATTGAACAAATAAGTAATGTAAATAACGAAATAAATGAGCAAAACATTCCTGAATTAGTTTGGATTTCATATTGGGAAGATGAAATGCACATTAAGGGAAATATAGTTGAACAATTTCTATTGAATGATCTCTGTTGTGACTTAGTGGACACATATAATTCAGTCACTGTTACTACACAGAATCATTTATTGTCTGAACATACCGCAGTACCACCTGAATCTATTGAGTATCTCAAAACTGAAATTCTACTGCTAGATTTTAAGATGAAGAATTATGTACAGGGCTTGATTTCATTTGGTGATCATGTTGCAATAAGAAATTATATCGAAAGACAATTTCTCCCACATCATAGAGAAATTTCTAGTAAGTTGCAGCAAGCAAAAGAAAATGTCCTTATGTCTTTAACAGATCATTCAAATAATGTTTCTACCATTATTAATCAATCTTTGTACCTGTTGCTTTTCTTAACAATAGGAACGGTTATTATTTCTTTTGTATCAGCATACCGTTTAAGTGGAAGTTTGACGAAACCTTTAGAGGAAATGGTTCAGAAAGTTGACCGTATTGCTAATGGTGAGTACGGACTTACTATTCAATCTAGCAAACAAGTGGAATTTCAGAAATTAACTGGTTCTATTAATCAAATGTCTACGAAATTAAAAGATTCATTTCACAAAATTATTATGGATAAAATTTTCAGAGAACAAATTCTGAATTCGTTACCAGTTGGAATTATAACTGCTGATGAAGAAACGAAGAATGTAACGTATAACTATGCGGCAAACCATCTATTAAAAGAAGATAATCCTGAATACGATACTCAAAACCGTATGTTTTGGGATATTCTACATTCTAAAAAAATTATTAAGAACGTTAAAGTCCCTTATTATTCTCGGGATGCTGAACATGCATTATTAGTTTCTCAGTCTGAACTTCGAGATCAACATGCTAAGGTAATTGGTCGAATTTTTTACTTTGTTGACATTACAGAAACAGAAGAACTTGAAAAACGGATGCATCAGTCTGAAAAGTTGGCTTTGATTGGTGAGTTAGCCGCTGGAGCTGCGCATGAGATTCGTAATCCGTTAGCGGTCATTGATGGATTTATGTCATTAATGAATCAATCGTTATCTGAAACAGATACTAAGAAATTTCATATGCCACTTTTAATGAAAGAACTTGAGCGTATCAATTCAATTATTGAAGAATTGTTATTGCTAACCAAGCCGAGTGCGCCAGTATTTAATGAAATGATACTAGAGGATGTAATAAATGAAATCCTTCCACTCATAATGCAATCAGTAGCAAATGGAAAGGTAGATATTCAAGTGGATTTAGAACCTATACCTTTGCAACTTGATATAAAGCAAATGAAACAAGTGTTCCATAATTTGATAAGAAATAGTATAGAAGCTATTCCGAAAAAGGGAAAACTATCTATTTACTCTAGGAAGATTGAAGATCAGTATCAGATTTTTATAGAGGACAATGGTCCAGGTATTCCTGCAGACCTACAAGATGTAGTGTTTGATCCATTTTTAACTTCAAAAGAAAATGGGACGGGACTAGGTCTTACGATTGTGCAAAGAATTATTGATAATCACAAAGGGAAAATTAAGTTGCTTTCATCTTCCGAAAAAGGTACGGTTTTTAGCATCACTCTTCCGATAAATGGAGATAAATAAAGGGATAGAAATACACGATTAAATGTCAATATAACAATTTAAAAGACGGCTCAGCCGTTTTTTTGTTTGCAATTTAGTTAAAGAATTGTAAAACAAAGAGTAAAGTGGATAGAATGGTGATGAGTATGAAACGTTTCATTGAAGAATATATGTTTGTTATTTATACAAGTGTGCTTTTCCTCTTCGTGTTAAATACGTTCATAGCAAATGCAATATTGGCATATGTTGTAGGGGTGTTGTCGATACCAATGCTTTGTGTATCGTTTTTGGGGGCGGCTAAGTTATTCCGAATTTTGGGTGTGATTTTTCTTTCGGTTGGCATCGCTTTGTTTATATATTCTGGGTTACCAATCTATCAAATCCCAATATTTATGACGTCTACCATGCCATTATTAGCTTTTTTAGCTATGTTGCCATGGATGAACAGTGTGGTGCGAGCAGGACGATTTGATCGTCGAATTAATGAAATAATGAAAGTGAATGTTACTAATTTAGGAAGATTGTATGAGAGAAGTTCTTTTACCACGTATGTACTTTGTACGTTTATTAATTTATCAGCGTTATCACTTTCTCAAGAAGTATTGAAGGAAATATGACGAACTTAAAGAAAAAAATACAAGACTCTTTTATTAGTAGATCGACCCTAAGAGCGTTTGCTGTTGCATTAGCGTGGAATCCAATGGAAGTCATGGTTGCTATCACAGTCGATGCTACTGGAGTGAGTTACTTAACCTTTTTACCTTGGTTATTTTTATGTTCATTCATCGTTTTTACTATTGATCTGTTATGGGGGAGGAAGAAATTTAATCAAATCCCATATGAGCCCATTGGAATGAGTAGGCCTCGTGATTTACAACCGAAAAAAATCGCTGTGAAAATTGCACAGCTTATTATGGCTCTGTCTATCTTTCTATTGACTGTTGTTAGTATCGGCAATTACTTTCAATTAAACTTACTCCTTTCTGTTACATTAGTTATTTTGCCATTTTCATTTACTTGGGCTTTCATAATGAGACGGATTCGAAGTTTCGTTGCAATTGGTTGGAACTCATGGAAGCTGCGAACAAATAGTATGCAAAACTTTGTTGTTCTCTTTTTATCGTTAGCTTTTTTTTCAAGTAGTTTAAATGAAACACCGTTTCTTGGAATCATTCAACAACCATTTATAGTAGCAGCGGAAACACCGTTTTTAATTTTGCTGCTAGTCCAAGCAACATACCTTGTGATGAGCATGATAGGAGTGCACCCAATTGCGACAATAGGTGTCCTAATGGAAGTGTTGCAGCCATTATATGAAATTATCAATCCTCTTAGTATTGGAATGGTCTTAATTACAGGTGCATTGGCAACAGCGACAGTTGGGGCATATGGAGTAACGGTTACCATCACTTCTATGAACACAAATCAAAATCCTTATCGAATTACTATTAGAAATATTCCGTTTGCAATTTTATATGGAGGAGTCGGAACTCTCATTGGTTTTTTCTTACTGTAAGGATGAGATTGTTTGAGTAGTTTGAGTACTTTAATAATTAAAAAAGTGAAGGAAAGTAGAGAATATTCCCTTATTTGGGAGGTTTATATATGAAGCGATCAGAATTAAAGGCGTTTGCTATACAAACAAGACGCGACCTACTTTATGAGGTGTCTACACGTGCTGAGTTATTTGGTCTAAAAGAAAATAAGTTGTTGCAAATGGAAGAAAAACATGAGCAACTTCTTATTAATGATCTGTTGTACCCAACAAAAATGAAGTCTTCTTTTCAATCATTGCAAAGTGAACTGAACTATAAGGGGGTTGGTCAGTTGATAGAGGAAGTGTCCTATACGTGGTTTAATCGAATGGTGGCCATCCGATACATGGAAGTGAATGAGTTGATTCCAGACCGGTTACAGGCAATGGACTCCTTATCTGAATCTACACTTAGACAATTCATAAGTGCAATACAGCTCTACATTGACTTGAATGAAGAAGTACTATTCTCTTTCTTCAAGAAAGGAGCAATTGATTTACTGAATCGTAAGCTTTTCCTTGCTCAATGCAATCTGTTGCATGCAATCTTACCTGCTTCATTTGATAAAATTGAAGATTATACGGAATTGTTGTTGCCGGATATGTTATTAGATCAATATTCTTGTATAAATAAATTTTTACGAAGTGAAAGCTTAACCGAAAGTTTTTCCGAGGTCGAAATCATTGGATGGATGTACCAATTTTATAATAGTGAACCTAAAGATCAAGTATTTGCTAATCTAAAGCAAAATAAAAAAATGGAAACACAAGATATCGCTGTAGCTACACAGCTTTTTACACCTAAATGGATTGTACAATATATGGTTGAGAATACGTTAGGTAATTTATGGATTAATGCCAATCCAGTTTCAAATTTAAAGCACTCCATGCCCTATTATATTAAACCAATTGAGAAGGACGTTATCGTTCACAACAAACAATTAGATTATTCCCCTGTTAACCTAAAAAAGATCACATTCCTTGACCCATGTGTAGGATCAGGTCATATTCTTGTGTATGCTTTTGATTTGTTGTACGAAATGTATATTGAGGCTGGCTATGAAAATGAGTTGATTCCTCGATTAATTTTAGAAAATAATCTTTATGGAATCGATATTGATAATCGTGCAGCACAGCTTGCAACCTTCAGTTTGTTAATGAAAGCTTGTCAAAAATCAAAAACAATATTACAAAATGACATACAAATAAACATTATTTCGATACAAGAATCGAAGGACCTTGATGTTATTTCTGTCGCAAATCTATTAGCAAGTGATGAAAATGAATCAGCTGAACTTATACAGCTATTCACATCATTTGTTAATGCGAAGCAATTAGGATCCGTTTTGCAGCCTAATCAAATCAATTTTGATAAGTATATAAACAGAATTAAGGATCTGGATTTAGAATTAGCTGTCGATAATTATGATGTATTTGAGAAATTAGACCTTACACTTCAGCTTTTAACACAAGGAAAGATGTTAGCGTCGTCATACGATATTATCGTCACAAATCCACCATATATTGGAATAAGAGGGTTGAACAAATCAACAAGTGATTATATTAAGAAGTATTTTCCCTATAGTAAGTATGACATGTCAGCCGTTTTTATGGAACGAGTGCTCCGTTTCACAAAAGAGAATGGTGTCTTCTCCATGCTTAACCAGCAATCATGGATGTTTTTAACAAGCTATAAGAAATTACGGTTGCAGCTTTTAAATGAGACTACTATTATGTCCATGTTACATTTAGGAGCACATACATTTGAAGATATTGGTGGGGAAGTTGTTCAAAGTACGGCATTTGTTTCAAAACGTAATTATATTAGCGGGTATAATAGCACCTATTATCGACTCATTGATTATAAGAATACAGAACTTAAGAGAGAAGCTTTTTTAAATGGCAAAGGTAAATACACATGTATACAAGAAAGGTTTTCGATTATTCCAGAAACACCTATCGTATATTGGTTAACTAAGAAATTAACAAATGTCTTTTTAAAGGGAACACCATTAAAACAAATTGCAGAACCGAGACAGGGGCTAGCTACAGCTGATAATAATCGGTTTCATCGTTATTGGTATGAAGTTCGATTTTCAGATATCGGCTTTTCACATGACCGAGAGTCTGCACTAGAAAGTGATAAAAAATGGTTTCCATTAAATAAAGGTGGCCCTATACGGAAGTGGTATGGAAATAACGAGATGGTTGTAAATTGGCAGCATGACGGGAAAGAAATACGAGAGGATAAACTACATAAACTATCGATTGGAAAATGCTTGCCTAGTAATTCAAAACCAAAGAATGTACCATATTATTTTCGAGAAGGAATTACATGGTCGCTAATAAGCTCAAGTAAATTTGGTGTACGTTGTTATCCAAAGGGAATGATTTTTGATGTTGGTTCTCATGCTATCTTTTGTGAAAAAGCAGACTATTATTACTTTGCAAGCTTTTTAAATTCTACAGTTGCAAGTACTCTTTTACATACATTGAACCCAACAATTAATTATAGTTCGGGTGTTATTGGAAAACTCCCTATTATTCAAAAAGAAAAAAACGAACAAATTGACAGGTTAACGAAAGAGAATATTGATATAGCGAAGCAAGATTGGGATTATGAAGAAACGTCTTGGGATTATTCTCAGCATCCGTTTCTAGCTTATAAAAATGAACAGTTTTTATCCTCAATTTTTATTAAATGGAAAGAAACAAAAGAGATGATGTTTGCTTCATTAAAAGAGAACGAAGAAAGACTGAATCGAATTTTTATAGAGCTTTACGATTTAAAAGGTGAGTTAACACCGGAAGTTAAGGAGAAAGATATAACAATATCGTTACCTGAAAGAGAGCGTGATACTAAATCATTTCTTTCTTATTTTATAGGGTGTTTATTTGGAAGATACAGCCTTGATGTACAGGGGTTAGTTTTTGCAGGGGGAGAATGGAATCACTCTTTATACCAATCCTTCCAGCCTAATCAGGATGGCATTCAATTGCTAACAGTTGAAGATTCTTTTGGGGACGATGTTCTGACCCGTTTACGGTACTTTTTAGCGGCATGTTTCGGAAGTGCTTACGTTGAAGCTAATCTATTATGGTTGGCACAATCTCTAAAGATGAAACAAAACGAAACAGCTGAAGAAAGAATAAAGAGGTATTTCTTAGAAGAGTTTTTCAGAGACCATCTAAAAACATATCATAAACGTCCAATATATTGGTTATTTAACTCAGGAAAAGAAAAAGGATTTAGGGCGTTAGTATATATGCACCGGATTCAACGGGATACGATCGTCAACATTGAAAACCGTTATATACGTCGACTAATCAAAAAGAAAATGGATCAATTGAAGGAGTTACAAGAAATGGTCGCAAATCAAACGTGTTCAAATAAGGATAAAAAGAAGATTCAAAATAAGATCACATTGCTTGAAGCACAAGTGATTGAGTTAGCTAATTATCGGGAGAAGTTTGATCAATATCATGAAGTAGCTCTAGAATTAAACTTGGATGAAGGAGTCGAATCCAATCAAAAACTTTTTTCGAAATTTTTATCAAATCGTTAGGAGGGAGGCTTCTAAATATCAAACATGTTATTGATGCAAGCAATTTTACTTTGCACGGTTCTTTTAGTAAAGATTATCAGCCAATCCTAACCATTCAACCAGGTGACTCAGTCCAATATTCAACGGTTGATATTGGATGGGGACTTACCGAAAGAAATGGAAAGAAAACAGAATATACTTCAAGGGAAAATGAAGGGATGTTGGGGCATCCAGTTGTCGGACCTATAGAAATTAGTGAAGCCAGAGCAGGAATGACACTTGAAATTAAAATTAATGAGATTGTTCCTAGTTGGTATGGGTGGAACTGTGCTGCAGGTAAATCAAATTGGCAGAATGATCAGTTAGGCTTATCAAATCAAGAACCAATTAGATTCGATTGGACAATTGATAACGAAAAACGTATTGCAATAGGGAGAAGGAATAATAGAGAATTCTCCGTTCCAATTCAGCCCTTTATGGGCGTAATGGCGACAGCACCAAGTGAACCGGGTGTTCATTCAACGATTCCTCCTCGTTACTGTGGAGGCAATATCGATTGTAAGGAGCTTGTCAAAGGAAGTACGTTATATTTACCGATAGCTGTTGATGGTGCATTGTTCTCAGTAGGAGATGGCCATGCAGCACAAGGTGACGGTGAGGTGTCTGGACAAGCAATTGAATGTCCAATGGAACTCGTTGATTTAACTTTTTATGTAAGGGAAGAAATATACTCACATATGCCGTATGCCAACACACCTGCAGGATGGATTACTTTTGGATTCGATGAAGATTTAAATAAAGCAACAATCCTTGCATTAGGTGGAATGATATCTCTTATTCAACAACAATACAAAGTCAGTAAATCCGAAGCAACCGCGTTAGCTAGTGTGGTGGTTGACCTTCGCATTACACAAATTGTGAATCAAGTTAAAGGGGTCCATGCAATATTACCACACGGTGCACTACGTTAACCTGTTCGAACCTCATAAAAAAATTGAAGAAAAGAATGCTTTTTGGATTGAAAATCACAGCTTTGGTTCAAAATAGGGTTAGCAGGAACAAATTTATGCAAAAGGCTAATACTATTAAAGAGGTGATCGTTCATGACATTAGATTGGTTTGATAGAGTATCTGCAGAGCTGCAAGACGATCTAGAATCAATTTGTGAACAGTATGATCAAATTGGTCATATGTCTATTGATAAAGGAGCTAAGCACCCTCGAATTGAATTTTTTGTTGAATCTGAGGAAAACGACCGTGAGTATTTTTGCACGCTTTTTTTTGATCCATTTAACAATGAGTTCTATATCGAGTCATTTGATTTAGATCTTGACCTTAGTTCACGAACGATACTCGAAGATATAGATGATATTATCGATGCTGTTCATGAAAGTTTCCATGAATTTATGGAGGACGAAGACTATGTTACAGCATATGAATACGAGTATGATGATCAGGATGAGGATTACATTGACAGTGATGAAGATGAATATGAAACGTTAGAAGTTGATTGGGAAACACCAGAGGTGACTGCCTATATTGATGAGAATGAAGATGTGGAAATCACCTATAAATTCGGTGTGATCCAGGAAACAGGGGATGGAATCCTCCAAAGAACGAACCGTGTAAAAACAGAGGATGATGAGTTAATTAAAGATGAATTTAACTTCATCTTCAGTAAGGATGAAGCTAGTACGATTATTGCCATGATTGCTAGTCATATGGATTCAATACAAAGTTTAGATACGGGGTACTAAACGTAAAAGGCCAAGGCCCTCCTTACATTGGAGAGGCCTTTTGACTTTTTAAGATGAAGTTACTGCTTTCATACCCTGTATTATTAGAATTCTGGTAAATTGTCTAAATTGTTTTCTTTTATCCCGTCAGGTTCACTACGTAAAATATCGCGTCCATATTTATGAAACACATCTACATGTGCCAGGTTTCCTTGTTTTGCTTCTGTTAAGGCGGTTAAGTAATCGAGTTCACGACCACTGCTTGTTTTAAAAGCAATTAAATCGCCATCATCATTTTTTCGAACGGCAATAATGCTTTCTTGCGAACTACTTGCTGTCATAGCCTCTTCTTGAGCTTCACTTTTTGCCTCGCTTCGGTACTGATTATAAACTTCTTCAAAATGGTCATTTGTTGTCATAAAATTTACCTCCTTTATTATCATTTCACTTAGTTTATGTATTTTAAAAGTTTGAATACAAAAAGGGTAATTGTCTAAAAATACAAGAGTAATAATTAAAAAATGTACAACAAAAATGAGAGATGGCGTTTACAATATCTTTACAATATCTTTACATTGGAATCATTTACATTCTCATAACAATTCCTTAATATGTGAAAGGGGGCAAACGTTGTAGAACCTTGTCGAAACGATATTTAAGAAGGGTTGATGAAATTGGATTTACAAACAATTTTGTTTATGTTTTTGGGTGGCTTAGGGATTTTCCTATTTGGGATAAAGTACATGGGAGATGGGCTTCAAAAAGTAGCAGGTGATCGTTTAAGAGATTTGTTAGATAAATTTACAACAAATCCAATCATGGGTATTCTTGCAGGACTAGTTGTCACGATTCTGCTTCAAACGAGTACTGGTACAACCGTTCTCACAATCGGACTAGTTAATGCGGGTTTTATGACGTTAAAACAAGCTATTGGGGTGATTATGGGAGCGAATATCGGAACAACAGTAACAGCGTTTATCATCGGGATTAAAATATCAGCGTACGCGTTACCGATTATCGCTGTTGGTACGTTCTTAATTTTCTTCTTTAAAAATCAAAAGGTTAACAACTATGGACAAGTTATCTTTGGCTTTGGAGCATTATTTTTAGGTTTAAATTTTATGGGCGATGCGATGAAGCCAATGAGAGAGGTTCAGGCTTTTGTGGATTTAACCGTAAGTATGAGTGACAATCCGTTGTTAGGTGTATTAATTGGTACTATTTTTACCGTTATTGTTCAAAGTTCTTCAGCTTCAATTGGTTTATTACAAACTTTGTTCTCTCAAGGTTTAATGGATTTAGATGCGGCTTTACCTGTATTATTTGGTGATAATATTGGTACGACGATCACAGCTGTCCTTGCTTCTTTAGGAGCTTCAATAGCAGCGAAAAGAGCAGCACTTACCCATGTTATTTTTAACTTAATTGGTACCATTATTGTTTTACTTTTATTTAGACCATTTGTGTTCTTAATTTCTAATATTCAAGACAGTTTATTGCTGAATCCTGAAATGACGATTGCTTTTGCACACGGTATATTCAATGTGTCTAACACTTTGATCCAGCTGCCGTTCATTGCGATGTTAGCATTAATTGTAACAAAAATTATTCCAGGAAAAGACTCAGCAATCGAGTACAAGGCTCAACATTTAGATGAGCGCTTTATAAGAGAGGCCCCATCGATTGCACTTGGTCAGGCGCAAAAGGAAGTTCTTAGAATGGCTGAGCTTTCAGAAAAAGGTCTAGAAGAAGTCGGAAGATATATGAAGACTCATGAAAAGAAACATGGTGAATTAATACCTCAATTTGAGGATGCAATCAATAACTTAGATCGTAAAATAACTGATTATTTAGTTCAATTGTCTTCCCATTCCTTTACTGTAGAAGATTCGAGGCTGCATTCAACCTTAATGGATACAGTAAGAGACATTGAACGTATTGGCGACCATATGGAAAATATTATGGAGTTGGTCGATAGTCAGATTAGAAACAAAGTGAAGTTTTCAGAATCGGCTATTGCCGACTTAGATGAAATGTTTGACTTAACTTTATCTACTTTAAGACAGTCGATTAAAGCGCTAGAAACACAGGACTTAAGTGAAGCAAAGGCTGTTCTAGAAAAAGAAGACAAGATTGATAAAATGGAACGTGATCTTCGTAAAAAGCATATTACTCGTTTAAATGAAAATCGTTGTACAGGGTCAGCAGGAATTATTTACGTTGATATTGTAAGTAATTTAGAGCGAGTAGGAGATCATGCTGTAAATATTGCTGAAGTGGTAATTGGAGAAGACTAAAGCGAAACGGGTTGTCCCAAAAGTCCGGAACATAGGAGGCAATGGCTCGGGGGTGTCTCAAAAGGTCAAAAACAGACCTTTTGAGACACGCCTTTTTTATTATAAACACACTAAGGGCACCAAACCAAAAAATGTAAAGGTTTTGATTTGATTACAATGGACATTACAGCATAAAATAATAGTAACAAGTACTTTTCTTGTCAGGCAAATCTGTCCTGTCATGTCACACCTTCTGAAGGAGTACAAAATGAATAAATTAACTACCGTATATCCACAAGCAGTTGAGCATACAAAAAGAAAAATAACGGAAGATATAGAACGTTATTTAGAAGAAAAAAAATCCATACCGACTTATGAGCAGTACATAGCAGATCGCCATAACTATGTAGAGCAAATTTGGGTTAATGTATGGCTAAATAAAATTACTAATGATGTGTCAAAAAAAGAAAAGAAAGCTTTTTTAACAGAAAGAAATTACGAAGTAGACGGAGTAGATAAAAAAATCATTAACCGCTTATTCCGTAATGAAATGAGAGACTACCGGCCATTTAATGTGGTCAGCTGGCTAAAAGAGAGGTTCTCTGGTAAAGAACAAGAATGGAATGAACTTTTTGATAAAGCAAAAATGAATTACGCTAAGCGAAAAGAAGAAGAACGCTTAGCTGAAAAACGTAAAAAGGTTGAATCGAATATTGAAGCTGTTTTACAAGAAATAATGGAACAAGATCAAGAACATTTGTACCTTTATATACGTCATCGAGTAAGTCAGCAATTGGCGTCTGATTTTAAGACGAAGCCAAAGTATCGAAAAATTGAAACATTTAAGATTGAAGAAGAATTAGAAGAAATTGGACCGTTTTCTCCAAAAGATTATTTTACTGTTTCAAAGTTCTTTGATGAGTTAACTGGATCTGTACAAAAAGCGTATTACTGGGAGTATGAAAGATATTTATTTGCTTACCAGCGTTTTATTAATGAAAAATTAAGGTTGTATGTAAGTAGGCTAGTATTAGAACGTCTATCCAGCGAAACCTATACTCAGTATAAGGAAATTTACAATCAACCTTTAACCGATATAAGAGTAAGTGTGATTGTTAAACCATATCTTCCATATTGGGAGAAACGATTTTTTTCTAATATCCAATCAGAGTTGCTTGATGATCTATTGAGCCTTGCAGAGGTTCCGTTTGATGTGGATGAACACAAAAAGATTTATCACAACGACTTGATTGAGCGTGAACGAAAGAAAGCGGAAGAAGAGGCGGAGGTAAAAAGAAAGCAAGAAGAGGAAGCAAGAATTCTTGATGATATTTTCGGGCGTGAATATAGACCTTCATCGGGGAGAAATATTCGTTATGTCTTGCATATTGGTGAGACTAACACTGGCAAAACACATCATGCATTGGAACGGATGAAAGCAGCTTCAAGTGGCTTATATTTGGCTCCACTTCGGTTACTTGCTTTAGAGATCTATGACAAATTAAATGCAGAAGGAATACCTTGTACATTAAAAACAGGAGAAGAAGAAAAAACTGTAGAAGGCGCAGCTCATAATTCTTGTACGGTTGAAATGTTTCATGAAAAAGAGTTTTATGATGTGGTTGTTATTGATGAAGCGCAGATGATTGCAGATAAAGATCGTGGCTTTTCATGGTATAAAGCAGTAACGAAAGCAAATGCAAATGAAGTTCATATTATTGGGAGTCGAAATGCAGAATCGATGGTGCTTGAATTATTAGGGGATTCTGAAGAAATAGAAATCCATGACTATAAGAGAGATATCCCACTTAAAGTTGAAAGAAAAGAATTTAAAATGAGTCACACGAAAAAAGGCGATGCATTAGTTTGTTTCTCAAGAAGAAGAGTTCTTGAAACAGCTTCACAGTTACAAAAGAATGGGCACTCTGTCAGTATGATTTATGGGAGTATGCCACCTGAAACTAGAAAAAAACAAATGCAAAGATTTATTAATGGCGAGACAACAGTCATTGTATCGACAGACGCAATTGGTATGGGTTTGAATTTGCCAATACGTAGAATTGCGTTTTTAGAAAATGAAAAGTTTGATGGAACTAGAAGAAGAAGGCTCACTTCACAGGAAATTAAACAAATAGCAGGACGGGCAGGTCGAAAAGGAATCTACGATGTCGGGAAAGTCGCCTTTACGAGTGAGATAAAGATTATGAAGCACCTTTTACAACAAGAAGATGAATCGATTCAGTCATTTGCGATTGCACCTACAAATGCTGTGTTCGAACGATTTCAAAAGTATTATCGTGACCTAGGAACTTTCTTTGAGCTATGGGAGAAATTTGAAAGTCCTAAAGGAACGAAAAAAGCTAGTCTGTCCGAAGAACGTGATTTATATGAAACAATTAGAGGTACTGAAATTGAAGCTCGCCTCTCGATGATGGACTTATATGGATTTTTACATTTGCCCTTTTCATCAAAAGAACCAGGATTAACCGAGCAATGGCAAGAGAAAATGATTGCTATTGTGAGGGGAGATGATTTACCAGAGCCCCAAATTGTGAAAGGGTCGCTCGAAGAACTTGAGCTTTCTTACAAATCGATTGGTTTGCATTTGTTGTTCCTATATCGATTGGAAAGAAGAACAGAAGCAATTTATTGGGAGCGGGTACGTGAGGAAATAAGTGACGGCGTCCATGAAGTCCTGAAAAATGATGTAAGGAATTTATCAAAAAAATGTAAATATTGCGGTAAAAGTATGTCATGGGAGCATGAATTTACAATGTGCGATGACTGCCACAAATCACGATATCGACAAAGGGAGAGAGGAGCGTACCGGAATCGAAAGTATTATAGGTGAAAAATGCAATATACCTCGTTTTAAAATACGAAGTATATTGCATACATTATCACCCCACTTCAAGAATACGGTATCCATGTTTATTCAAATCTTCCAGTATTTTTGTTAATTTCGGTGTCTGTTCTATTTTTATAAGCAGTCTTCGCAGATATTTTGAATCAGCTTCAAATCCGATGTCAGAAATGATATTTACATTATATTTTGTCATTATTTTGGATACACCTAGTAACGTTCCTACTTGATTATGAACACCTAAAAGAATTCGAATACCTTTTACGTTAGTACCAAAACAAGATTCTAACGTTTTTTCTACAATGGAACGTTTGATAATTCCAACAAATTTGTTTCCATCAAGGACAGGAACAAATGGGTATCTAACAATGATAGGCAAACAATCCTCAAAATGACTTTTTCTTAGGTCAACATATTCTGCAGAGGTTGTTTTTTCTACACAATCAAAAATAGGATGTTTATGCAATTCTTCTAAAGGTGTAGACAAGGGTTGCAACTCGTAATATTCAAGAATAGAGCGTTTGCTTAAAATGCCCAAAAAAGAAGATCCGTCTTTTGATAATACAGGAAGACTATAATGGGATTGCCCTAAGATGTCCAATGCTTTTCCAATGGTTATTTCCGGATTGAGTAAAATAAGGTCTTTTTTTTTGTGTTAAGCAATTACGAATAAACATACGAACCACCCCGTTCTGGTATTACTATCATTATTATTCGAACTGAGAAAATAGATATCTGCCTATACTTGACAAAATAAAATGAGTACTATATTTGTAGGAGTGATGATATGAGTAAGGAGAAAGTGTTAATATTGATCGGTTTTTTTCTTGTAAACGGACTTTTAATTGGGAGTTTATTTACTGGTAGGGACTATATTATGGAGATTCTTCTGTTCACATTGGTAGCAAATGTTCTTTATGTTGGTTTGCTAGCTTACATAAAAAGACAAGCAAGTTCAGATTGACTGATCAAGAAATAGGAGGAGTTCAAAAGCAATTTTAGAATTCGTCTTTTTATGAATTCACATTAAAAAAGATAGTGCAATCACAAAAATAGATAAATGGTATAAAAGGTCCAACGTATTTCTTCCAAAAGATTTATTAAGCATATTCAATGCAACGTAACCAGACCTAATTACAATAATAATTAAAGCTATTTTTATTATAATGGTTGGAATCATGTCACACCTCCACTTAGTAGGTCTTTTATAATATGAGGCTGTGGTGGAGATTAAGACTAATAATTGAAAAGGGATTATCCCAAAAAGTCTGCTGTTGACCTTTTTAGATAACCCCTTGAAACAGCGCCTTATTTACCTATTGTTTACGTTTTTTAATTTCTTGCGTTACTACAAAAGCAAGATCTTCATTTCCAAAAAGTGAAAGTACGCCAAGTAACGTCTCATCAGGAATCTCCTCTGATTCATTCTTTGGAACGGTTAATTCAATTGCTTGTTGTAGTGCGGGATTCCTAGTTTGGTTAGGATAAGCTTCTCCATAGATAGAAGCAGGATCTAAATCATGATTGACACACCACTGTGCAAAAACAAGGATCATCATGTGCTCATCACGTTGGAAGTTACCAACGATTCGTTCTTCGACTTCTTTATGTTTCATTGTTTCTTTGCTCCTTTAATCTGTTTCATTCATTAGTGAGTTTAATTGTTTATAGAAGTTTTTGTTATAAGATGTAATGATATGAGTTCTTGCCTTCGAAAGAGGAATTACGGCTTTGCAACCGCGAGCCTGGCACGATACTTCATCTTGATTCACCTGAATTAAGTACTTTTTTCGTTTTTTACATGAAGGGCATGTAGCACTAATTAACTGTACAGTTGCACCTCTTGAAAAGGCCCCGTCCGTTTTATCTTTTGTTACTTTGGAGAATTCTTGAAACAACACAGCATTTGTTGCAGCTCGACCTGTGCGTTTAATTAATGTTTCAAGAGTTAGTAATGGTTTGGGGTTTCTAACTGGTTTTTTCTTAACGGTAATATTATCATACTCATCCATCTCTAATAACCCGTATCCTTTAGGGATTTCTTCGATGCTTAATAAGCCTACCGGTGTCATCAAATAGGCATAATCGGCTATTTGATGATACCCATAGTCTGAATGCAAGACCTCATCGCGAAGGAAGTCAGCACGAGTAGCTTTTACTTCAATTATGCGAGCTTCTTTCCTTTTTAGATTGATCCCTAAAGCATCCGCTTTAAAACGCTTCCTATGTACAAAAAGCTTTACTTCGTTTGCACACAGGTCTGTCATTTTATTTTTTAACCAATATAATGATTGTGTCTTAAAGTGTTTGTGAGTAGTACTTTCCATAATACATTCCTTCCAATTTCTCTTGTCTACAACCATCCAAAAACATAAAAACTATACAGAACTGCTGTTAATGTCAATCCAATCATACTAACAAACAGCAAATTTTGTTTCACAATTACACTTGTCGGCTTATCCATGAGCTTTGCAGCCATGAGCACTTGACCAGAAAAAGGTGATAATTGAGTTGAAACAGTCCAAGCAATTAATAAGACTAATGCTAGGTATTCTGGACTCACACCGAATTGATCAGGTGATAAAGCACTCCCAATTCCTATTACGATAATAACAGGATGAATTCCAATTTGCGCAAGGAGTGTAGCTAAAATCACCAAAAATAAACTGATGAAAAAGACTGATCCAAATGAAGCTTGGAACAGCACCTTCGATAAAAAGTTTCCGATATCTGTAAGTGACATAGCCATTCCAAGAAAACCTGCACTAATAAAAACGGCCAGTTCATTTTTTAATTTGATAAAAGCTGTTTGAACCTGTTCGGAAACATCTTGAATAAATGTTTTTAAGTTGTTAGTCATCATAGCAAAACAAATTGGCAAAACAATTGCTAGTAATGATACGACTGTTAGCATTCGAACATGTAGTAAGAAATCCAATAGAAAAGATAAGATGATTAGAATCGCACAGAAAGTGACAAATCCACGTATTGACGATTGATTTGAATGACCTTTCGGTGTTTGGTCCACTTTTTCAATGAGAGGATCATGTTGAAATGATATTTTCTTAAACATAATTATACAAAAACCAATATAGAAACACGCAAGAATTAAGCCGTAGCCACCAATGTCAAACCAAGCAACATCAAACAAAACAAGAACAAGACCAACATTAACAAAGTAAGGGGACCATAGCATCGACGTAGCAAATCCACGCATAATGGTTAATGTTAATGCCTGATTTCGATAGCTTGAGAAACTTTCATCTGCAATCCTCTTCACAATAGCCATAGACCCGAAGTTTAATAAGACACTCATTGTAGCAGTTAAGATAAAGCTAAGACGATATGGATGTTGTCCGACTTTATTTTGTCGTTCTTGTACCTTTTCTTTTAAGGCGGATAAATAACCAGCAGTTGACAAAAATGTCCCAATTAACGGGATTAGCAAAAACAAAGTAAGTAAATTAACATTTTCACCGAAACCAAGTAGAGCTAAAGTGAAACCACTTTTTTCAATCATTAAACATATGGTCCCAGCAGCAAGCAAGAGCAAAACAATAACTCGGTTCATTGTTGTTAAGAAAAAGAGTGCACAAATAAGTAAAATAGCTGAAAAAGTACTATAAGTAACCTTTAAAATCGAACTTGGAAAGAATGAATCAATTAGGTAAAGGATTGAAGTTACATAACAAAGGACTCCTAAAACGCGTGTGAACAAATGAAAATGCGTAACAGCCATCTCCTTTTTCCTGTTAAATTCAAATACTTTTTTCCACTCACCTTATTTTAAAGTGAATGAGCGATTGCGTAAAGGGATAAGAAAGTCTGGATATTAAAGAGTTGTTATAAAAAGTAAGGAATTACCGTAATAAAATAGCTGTTGGCTTGATAAGATTAGTTAAAACATTTTCCATCCCTACCTATAGAAAGGGTGTTTGTAATGGACATTATTGAGGCAATTTTAACGAGAAGGACGATCGGCCTCGTGAAGGAGGATCCGGTTCCTAAAAAATTAATTGAACAGATTCTCCATGCCGGAACGCATGCCCCTAATCATTTTCGAACAGAGCCATGGAGGTTCTTTGTCTTAACTGGAAATGCGAGGAACCGATTAGGAAATGTTTTTGAGGAAATTACAAAAGCAAGCCTCGAGGATCCTACAACAGAAGAAAGTCAAAAAAAATTAAGAAGAAGTCAAACCAATCCACTACGTGCACCAGTCATTATTGCGGTTGGAGTTGAACCAAGTAAGAAAAAAAATGTGATTGTTAAAGAAGAGTATGCAGCTGTCAATAGTGCCATTCAAAATATGCTGCTTACCACCCATGGGTTAGGCTTGGGAGCAATTTGGCGCACGGGTACGATATGCTATGATGAAAAAGTCAAGGAATTTTTTGGAATGTCTGAAGAAGGGGAAATATTAGCCTTTATTTATCTCGGTTATTCAAATATGAAAACCCCAAAAGTTAAGAAAACTCCGTTCGAGGAAGTTACAACATGGTTTGAATCTTAATAGGGATAACTGCACCCTTTGTAGAAATGGATATGGCATCCTTTCTACAAAGGGTGACGAGTTTATGAAATAAAAAAACGAAAGATATAATATGCACTGCTTACCGACTGAAAGAAAAAGAGAAACCCCCAAACAAATGCAGGGATATATGTTAAATTTTGGAGTCCGTAGGCATCACCCGCGTTCTGCCTATTGGACATGCTTAAAAGAAAAATAGTTATTGATGCTAGTAAAGAGTGAACTAAAACGATGCTTGAAAGAAAGTAAACGACGATCTCCTTGACTAAACGTAGCTGAAAGTACATTAATAAAACACAACTTCCAATAAAGAATAGGAGCCAAATGACCCCATAAAAGTTACGAACCCAAAGAAGCAAATTTATTATTGCTAATCCCAAAAATGAATAAAATAAAACCAAAACGTGACCCTCAGCTATAAGGTAGAAGCTTAACACAGAGACAACTGATGCGAATGTATATCCAGCATAAGTAACGATAACTGAACTTACCCAGGATCTTGAAGATGTATACGCTACTCCCTCAGTTGTTCGGTATAAAGAGATTGAATAAACTTTTCCACTTGTTAAAAGGGATGCGATGGCATGACCACTTTCGTGAACTAAAGTATGAACTGTACCGAAAAGTGATTTGAGTAATGGGATAAATGTAATAATAACTGCAGCAAGAATATACAAATACAAATGATCCACATAAATCCCTCCTTCACTCTAAATCATAGCCAGATTGTCACTTTTTTAACATAAATGGTTTTGCAGTAGTTAGATAGAGTTAATTGAAGGCTCTTTTAGAAAAATTAGACAAAATGATGAAACGTGTTATTCTATTGGTAAAACAATTTATTCTAAATAAGTGGAGGCCAATAATGAATTATCTTTCAATAATCGTCCCGTTCATTTTTATATTAAACATTGCTTTGGCGATTATGATTATCTTTTTAGAACGACGCAATGTCAGCTCTATTTGGATGTGGGTGTTAGTCTTAACCCTGCTTCCGTTAGCTGGTTTCTTTTTATACATTATTTTCGGTCGGAATTTGAGTAAATCAAAGTTATTTAGATGGGACGAAAAAAGTTATCTACTATTAAAAAAGCTGGTTTCCACACAATTAATGTCGTTTCGAGAAAAGAAAATAAAAACTAGAGACGATACAATAGAGAAATATAAAGATTTCATTATCATGAATCTTACTCATAACGCATCTCTGTTAACTCAAAATAATAAATTAGATGTATTTATTGATGGGAAAGAAAAGTTTCACTCTTTATTAGCTGATATTGAGCAAGCAAATCAGCATATACATATTTTATATTATATTATTCGTGATGATGAACTTGGAAATAAGTTAGCTGATGCTTTAGCCAAAAAAGCAAGTGAAGGGATTAAAGTCCGATTGTTGTATGATGACTTAGGTTCACGTAATTTAAGTAAAAGATTTGTACAAAAGATTAAATCTGCTGGCGGAGAGGTGGAATCATTCTTTCCACCAAAAATTCGTTTTATCAATTTAACGATAAACTTTAGAAACCATCGCAAATTAGTAATTATTGATGGGAAAGTAGGGTATATTGGGGGATTTAATGTCGGAGATGAATACCTTGGATTAAATGAGAAGTTTGGATATTGGCGTGATACCCATTTACGTATAGTTGGTGAAGCTGTGAATAACATTCAAACACGATTTATTCAAGATTGGAATCAAGCGGCAAGAAAAGAGTTATTAATTAAAGACTATCGCCTTTCTTTTGAGAAAGATTATGGTCAATGCGGAATACAAATTGTATCAAGTGGACCAGATTCTCAACTTGAACAAATAAAAAAAGCATATATTAAGATGATTTTATCAGCCAAAGATTATGTATACATTCAATCACCGTACTTTATACCAGATGAGAGTCTTCTAGACGCCTTAAAAATTGCTTGTTTTTCTGGATTAGATGTACGTATTATGATTCCAAATAAGCCAGATCACCCATTTGTGTACTGGGCAACGTACTCCAATATAGGAGAGCTTTTAAAAATTGGTGCAAAAGTATATATATATGAAAATGGCTTTCTTCATTGTAAAACGATTGTTTCTGACGGAGAAATAGGATCTGTTGGGACGGCCAATATAGATGTGAGGAGTTTTCGGTTGAATTTTGAGGTTAACGCATTCCTATACTCTTCCAAAGAAGTTGCTCGCTTAACGGATATTTTTTATAAAGATATGGATCATTCAAGAGAGTTAACACTTGAGCAGTATGAAAAGCGTACGTTAAAGATTCGCTTTAAAGAATCTGTTTCTAGATTGCTTTCTCCTATTCTTTAATTCACATAGGAATGGAACATGTTTGATTTGGGGGTGTTCTTTTTTGTTTTTAAAACCTTTTGAAACAAAACAAATGCTTGAGGCGATATTAGGCAGTATTGATGAAGCGATACATGTCGTGAACTCAGAGGGGATTACGATTTATTACAATCAAGTTGCCGCAACTAATGATGGATCTAATATAGAGGATGTGCTCGGGAAACACATTTTAGATGTGTTTCCATCTCTAAATAAACAGTCAAGCACATTGCTAAAAGTAATTCAAAATGGGAAACCGATCTTTCAGCAAACCCAAACATACACAAATATCAAAGGACAGCTTATTGATACTGTGAATACTACTCTTCCTATTCAAGTCGGCGATAAGATTATCGGGGCAGTTGAAATCGCAAAGGATTTAACGACAGTAAAAAAGCTCTCACAAACATTAATGGATCTTCAAGAGAAAGTGAATAACAAAAAATCAAAGCCGGTTCCCATTATGGGTGCAAAGTATGGCTTTGATGACATTATTACAAAAGACCCTGAAATGAATCGGGTAAAGAAACTTGCTCAAAAAGCAGCAAAGACGTCTTCGCCAGTATTGGTTTATGGTGAAACTGGGACAGGGAAAGAATTATTTACTCAATCGATTCACAATGCATCGATGAGGAGAAAAGACCCTTTTATTGCTCAAAACTGTGCATCATTGCCTGCTTCATTACTTGAAAGTACGTTATTTGGGACGAAAAAAGGGAGCTTTACAGGTTCAGTTGACCGAATTGGTTTATTTGAACTAGCTCATAAAGGGACGTTGTTTTTAGATGAAATCAATACAATGTCACTCGATTTTCAAACAAAGCTTTTACGTGTTATTGAAGATGGAGTCATTCGAAGGGTTGGTGGAATCGATTCTTATTTAGTTGATGTAAGGATGATTGTTGCTATGAATGAACATCCTTTAACGTGTATTGAGAAAAACCAACTCCGATCTGACCTTTATTACCGTTTAAATGTTTTCTTTCTAGAAATTCCTCCTTTAAGAAAACGAAAGCATGACATTCAATTGTTAGCCGAGCATTTCGTAAAGAAATACAATTACTCATTCAATAAATTGGTTGTTTCGATTGACGAAAGAGTAATACAAAAGTTAGAAAGTCATGATTGGCCTGGGAATGTTCGAGAACTTGAGCATACGATTGAATATGCAATGAATCTGGTAGATGAAGATACCATTACTGTGGAACATCTACCTATTTATCTTCAAGAACTAGGAAGTGTAAGGAAAAAATCAACTTCTTCGTCTCTTCGCCAAACATTAGAACAAACAGAGATTTCTATGATTCAGCAAGCATTAAAAGAATCCAATCAAAACATCTTACAAGCAGCCAATCGATTAGGTATCCCTAGACAAACTTTACAATATAAAATGAAGAAACACGGCATCTCTTTTAAAAATTGAAATAGAAAGGAGAATGGATGTGAAGTTACCTGAAAACAAAAGGTTGATAACCGCTCAATATACAGTGGATTTATTCTTAGATCATTTTAATAAGAGACTTAGAATCGATTATTACAGAGGTAATGTTAAAGCGATTGTAAGTGGAATAAGAGAATTTCTCAAGGAAAGCAAATTTACAAAAGTAATTTTTCATTCAAAGCCAGAACATTGGAAAGAATTGTTACAGTATGGATTTGAATTAGAAGCAATTTTCAAAGGTTATAACAATGGAACAGACCAATATACGATGGCTTTCTATTTAACAAATGAACGTCGAACGAGTGAAGACTGGATAAAAGAAGATGAAATACTAGCAGATGTTTATAAAAAAGGAAGGGATTCTGAAACAAAAGAAGCACCTGAAAATTATATCTTTAGAAGAGCAACAAAAAAGGATACAGACAAACTCGCCATGCTTTATCGAAAAGTTTTTAAAGTGTATCCAACTCCCATGAATGAACCTGAATATGTTAACAAAGTCATGAAAGCTGGTTCGATTTTTTATCTTGTTGAATATAACGATGAAATAGTGAGTGCGGCTTCAGCTGATGTTAATTATACGTATAATAATGCAGAACTTACTGATTGCGCGACTTTGCCTGAACATCGTAAGTACGGATTGATGAAGACATTATTGAGGGAGCTGGAAGGTGAATTAAAGAAGGAACAAATATTTTGTGCATTTTCCATTGCTCGTTCCTTGTCCTTTGGTATGAACTCAGTATTTTACCAACTTGGCTATCACTATACAGGCAGGCTAAGAAAGAATTGTTACATTTATGATAAGCTAGAAGATATGAATGTATGGGTGAAGGACTTATCTATGGAAGCTTCAGACTAGAAGAATTTTAATTTTAAAGAAATACTTCATCAAAGAGGGCACTAGATAAGTAAAAGTCGACCTTGAGGTGCCCCCTCTCATATTTGGTGTTTTGTATATGATCAGATTTAGTAGGAATATTTCACTCTAAAAAAGCCTGTTGCTTATTTTTCTTTATCCTTAATTTTTTCCCGAATGCTTTCAAGCTCTTCTAAAGACAACTCTCCTAACGATTTCTTTATTTCTTCTTCGATTAGTTTTCTGTTGTTTTCGCGGTATTGATCCCACCATTCGCGTAATCCTTCTGTGTTACTTAAAAGATATTCAATGTCAATTTCTTCGACTTCATCATCAGACAAATAATTCAAAACAGCAGCTAGCCAACGATTAAGATTTTTTATTTCATCTTCGTATTTATTCTTGATAGCGGATAGTTCGTCTGTGTCCTTTTCAGTCTCTTCGTTATTTGTAGCAGTCTTACGAGGCATTGATTTCACTCCTAGTCTTTAGTTTTAATTATTAGTATTACCATAAAATACGTACACATTATCCTGAAATCACCTAATATTGAGCTAGGCGCAAAACTATATATCGTTATTTCAGTTACTGGTGTTCCCTTATTTCGGAATTAACATGATTGATAAGGGACTCATAGTAAATAAATCTGGAAAATTCAATCATTACCAGTAATAGAACAAGCTAATTCTAGAATAAAATAGTTAGATAAAAGAATGAGAGGAGGAGTTATATGAATGTAAGTAATCCAGCTGGTTTTTGGGTTAGACTTGGTGCAGGTATTTTAGATTCGATTATATTATTTGTGGTGCTCGGTTTTATTTCATCTATAGTTTACGGACAGTTTTTTATTGATAGTTTCTCTTTTATCGATACGTTTAATTTACTATATTACTTACTCTTGCCGGTATTTTGGTACGGTTATACGATAGGTAAGAAAGCATTAGGTATTCGAATTGTCAGAGTGGATGGTGAAAAAGTAGGGATTGGCACAATGCTTCTAAGAGAACTTGTAGGCGGGTTTATTTATGTGATTACATTAGGAATTACGGTTATTGTTAGTGCTTTTATGGTTGGGTTAAGAGACGATAAACGTTCAATTCATGACATGATTGCAGGAACGTATGTAACATACGATTCTCCTCATGATACTGAGAAAATGTAAAAAATACGGGCTATCCAAAAGGTTAAAAATAGAACCTTTCGGATAGCCCCTTCTTGATATCTGACTTTGTATTATATACATTTGAATGCAATAGTTTAACAAGATTTTATTATTACTAATCTATCACCTTCGTGGTATTATTAAGTATTAGTAGTTGTAGTAACTGATTTCAAAAGGAATGAGTAGAAATGTTAGATAAATATATAACTGAGGTGAAAATGCGTTGCCTTGAGTCTGGGCTAGACCCAAATGAAATTCCTATGTTTACAAGGGTTACAGATTTTGAACTTAACAGGATTCACGAGGAATATAGGGATACTTTATCTGTCATCAGACTTTTCATCAATAAATTTTTATCTAAAACTAAAGGAACGCCATTATTTGTAACAGTGACTGATGATAAAGGAACATTCATTGAGTATATGGGAGACGAAAGTTTGGAGCAGACAGTCGTCCATCAAGTGGGGTTGCAAAAAGGGGTTCAATTTACGGAAAGCAAAGCTGGCGTTAGTTCGATTCTTGCTGCTATAGAACTTGAAAAGCCTATTCAATTTCTAGGAACGGATCACTACCATAATTTCCTACATACGGCAGCCTGTTATAGTGTCCCTTTATATGTTAATGATAATTTGGTTGGTACGATCTCTATAATGACATTTTTGGATTATGCTCATCCAATGATTTTAGCAACATTAGAAACGGTTGTTGATTCTATTAAGAGTGAGTTAGACTTACGTGAGCAAAATCGATATTTAGACAAAATGAATCAAATGATGCTGGAACAATCGACAACAGGTTATATTGTACTGAATAAAGAAGGGAAGATAGTGAATGTCAATCCAAAAGCACAAGCTATCCTTCCAGAAGTGCAACTAAGATGTAAATTTATTCAAGATATTGAGGCATTTAATAATTTATATAAGCAATTTCAAGGTGGTCAAAATATACGTAGTTATGAGATAAGGATTCATAACTCCAAAAATATCGTCTGTTTAGTTGATTATTTTCCTTTTTTAGAGGGAAGTTTAATTCAACTTCATGATATTTCCGAATATAAAAAAACGGAAGCTTACATTCAAGATGCAGAGAAATTGTCTATACTTGGTCAATTAGCTGCAGGAATCGCGCATGAAATAAAAAATCCATTAACAACACTTAAAGGGTTTATTCAACTAATCCAAGAGAAGAGTTACGACGAGTCGTTTACACCTATAATGATTAAAGAAATCGAGCGAATAAATGACATTACTAATGAATTTTTAGACCTATCAAGACCAACTGTCCTATCAAAAGAAATATATGATATTCAAAAAATATTTCAAGAATTAGAAGTATTTTTATCAAGTTTAGCTTTACCGAAAAATATTGAATTTCTGCAAACTTATAATGGGGCTACAAGTATTTACTGTGATGGCAACCAGTTAAAGCAAGTTTTTATTAATATTTTTAAAAATTGTGTGGAAGCAATTGAGCATAATGGGAAAATTCAACTTACTGTAGGACCGTACGATTCGGATAACATTTTAATCCGGTTAGAGGATAATGGAGATGGATTTCCAGAACACATACTTAACAAAATGGGACAACCATTTGTCACTACAAAAAAACATGGGCATGGATTGGGAATTATGGTATGTAAACGAATCATTGAAACTGTTCATTTAGGCCAATTAAAAATGTATAATAAAAACAGTGGAGCGGTAATAGATATCATTCTTCCTCATAGTAATGAATAGGATGTAGACTACTATGTTTTTATCATGAAAAATAGGCACTTTCTTATAAATAGGAAGTGTCTATTTATATAAGCCCGTCTTTGAAGAAGCATGTGTCATTATATAGAACGGGTAACTTTTGAAAGGTGTTGAAGGATCGATGGGAAATGGAAAGGCTATCACTTCTTTTGTTTTCGGGATACTTTCAATTCTAGCTATAATTATCATGTTTTTAGGTATAGTTGTGGGAATGGTTGGACTCATATTCGGTATAATAGCGTTAAAAGAAATGGAACGTTTTGAAAAAGGTGAAAAGAAATTGGCAATCATAGGTATCGTATGTAGCAGCATTGGTATTTTTCTACCAATATTGTTTTCTATTATTGCTATAACAGCTTTCATGAACCCGAGTCCTTAATAAATCACATTTTAAGATCTGATGGGGCGTTTATTAACAACAGAATAGATTTTTCATTTTTGAAAATCGTATTAATCATGTTATCTATATATGGAAGTTTTTCGATTAACAACGAACTTCCGTTTAATTAGGGGGAGGGGGATTGTGACCATCTTTGATGTATCGTGGCAGGTTTTTAATTTATTTCTTTTTGTGATCCTTATTACTTTTCTAGTGGTTTCTTTGCGGTTAGTTGTTAAGAAGAAAATATCATTTAAGGTTGCAACAGTTATCGTAACAATAGGAGTCCTTCTCATCATAGAATTTATGAAATATACAACATTTGAAAAGATTTATATCCATCAACTTAATGAGGAAAGTATTGTCGAAAACATTACTATTGTTGAGTTTACTGATGATCATTTTCCTGAGAGGTATGCACATGCAACAATTAGAGATGAGGAAATCATTGACGATATTATTGAAGATCTTACGTCAATGAGACTTAAAAAGGATACTAGTGAACATAGCTTTCCAAGGGATTATTATATTCGTATTCTAACTACCAATATGACGAAAGATAATTATTTGCTTACAGATAGTTTTTCCTTCACACTGGACGATCAGCATATAAATGATTTTGAAATAGTAAGTGATACAAATCATTTAAAAACAATTGAAGAGCTTGTTGAAGATGAAGACGTTGACTGGATTTTTAGGGAAGAATGAACAATATTTCAATGTAGTACATAATAAAGGGGTGTCATAGGTCAAAAAACCTTTTGGACACCCCTTTCTTACTTTAATTAAAACTGAGAGCCACCCATTTGCTGCTCAGCCATTTGAACTAATCTTTTTGTAATTTCTCCACCAACAGAGCCGTTTGCACGGGAAGTTGTGTCAGCGCCTAATTGAACGCCAAATTCTGATGCAATTTCGTACTTCATTTGATCCAATGCTTGCTGTACACCTGGAACTAATAATTGATTTGAATTATTGTTGTTACTTGCCATGTTTAAAACACCTCTTTCTTGGTTTTGAGATTAGTATCTATAATTATCTTACTTCTATGTAAACCAAAGAGATGTAATTGTTACCAATTTAGAGGAATGGAAGTATACAATATTTAAATTTAATCGTAAATCTTAACTATGGCGTCTCCTAACTCTCTTATAATGCAGCCCGGGCTGGTTAAGTATTGTGGATGAGAGTTAAGAGACATAATTAATAATATACAATTTTTGTAAGTTGTAGTCTAGGTAAATGGAAGTAAATAAAATTAGTGAACTTGTCATAGTATATAGTTTGAATTGTACTTACATAATATCACTTAACTGAAATGTAGTGATATTATGTCATTAGTTCTTATTCAAGATTCCTAAATATTCTTTCCATGGTCCAACATCCTCGCTGTATCTCTTAGCCATTACTCTAACGATTTGAGAAATGTGCGTTAAGTCATGAATAGCCCAAGTAGCCAGCAACTCTCTTACTTTTACTACTCCAAATGCAGGGTGTGATCCTGTTAATTCAAGGTGTGAGTTAGGTTTGATAAGTGATTTTAGTTTTTTTATATTTTTTACTCTAATACATTTAAACTCTGACAGCTTTTGATTCATAGTACGTTTGGTTTCCTCATTTAAATGTGAATATCGATCAAATTCCGGAAAAGGCTTTGTTTCTCCTTCTTGAAGAATTATTTCTAACCTTGGAATCCAATTATTTTTTTCTCCGTCAATGAGGTGATCAATCACTTGAGATACATTCCAAGTTCCTTCACCTTCATTGTTTTCAAACCATTCCGATGATAAGCCAGATAATAAATGCTCCAATGTTTGTGGTGTACGCTCTAGAACTTGAATTACTTCTTCAAAATTAAAATTCATATAATTTCTCCTTTAATTAGATCTATCAAGAACGGATTCACGCATTTTAGAAATCAGAGAACAAGACATTAATTGAAAGCAATGTTTAATAGTGTGGCTCTTTCTCCTCTTGATGCCCCTTAACTTTAGTTTCTATTGAAACAACCAGTTTATTTTGATAGCGTGTTGATCTAGGACGATGAGGACTTTTTTTTATTTTCACAGGCTCATGTATTTGATCAGATATTTTACTTAGTTGCTCTTGTAATTCCATTTTTTGATGGAGATCTAAATACTTGGAAAATTTAGAGTGACAATTTTCTGTGATCCACTTTAATGATTTTAACATGACGTTATATAAGTGTTCATGGGCTGTTTTGTTAAATCTTTGCTTTAATGCTTCTTCATAGACGAAAGTTTTTTGTTCAATGAATTTTGTTTGATTAAATGTTTTGTTAATACAAGCTAGCTGAGACTCAGCTGAGAGGTGTTCAAATTCACTAATATCATGAAATTCTTTAATCGTTTCAATATGTGTGTCCATAAATTCAGAGTTTAGAATTTTATTTATTGTTTCCTCCTTAACCGAATCTTTTAATGTTGCTGAATTAATCAGATCGTTTAATTTTTTATAATTCTCTTTATTAGTATCAGATATGTTTTTTATTGTTATATCTTCTTTTGGTTTTTTTAGGTATCTATATATGGTAGCCTTATGACGTTGGCATTCTTGGGCAATATCTAAAACGGAATAGTTGTGGGTTCGTAAATAGTTAATCAAATCCGATATTTTGTTATGGTTTTTTCTTATTTTATTTAGTTCATTTTTCAAGCGTGTAATCACACGTTCAAGCTTATTGGTTTCTTTCATCACTAAACAAAGGGTGTGAGTTTTTTTATGGTTGGTAAGATTGTAATAATGTATCATTCCATCTACTAAATAATATTTATTGTCTGCTGTTGGTCCTTCAACGACGAGTGGGGGAGTTTGGTCATGCGGTTTAGTTGACGGTAAATCCATTTCATCTTCAAAAAAGTTCCCTTCAAGAATGATATCATCAAGCCGAATTTTTCTTAGTTTCATTTATCGCATCACCTAACTTATTTTTTTAATGGGTATTCTGTACTGCTTTGTCCTATGACATTAATTGTTTGAATTTTCAACATTTTCACTGTTGTTAGTTATTTACCGTGTAATATTATGTGAAAGCGAGTTTTTATTGAAGCAAGAAACAGGAAAAGGAATATTAGATAGGAAGCAACTTCTATCACCTTAAATACATAGGAATTTTGCTGCAGTCTTCTAACTGGGGTGTCTTAAAAGGTCAAAGAGACATCCCCGTTTGTTACTCTCAAGTATTATAGACTGTTACTTGATTTATGGTTTGTACCACAATTTATCGAAGTTTAACAGGTTATAGCTATTAAGCTCAATCCCTTGCAGCTTCTCGTCAGCCTCAATAAGAGCATGAGTTTGTCGTTGATATAGGAAAATAAGGTAATGGTTGTCTAAAAGAAATGTCTCAATTTTTCTCAGGCTTTTGTATGCAGTTTTTGTATCTGGGCTTTGGCTAACAACATCCAACAATGAGTGTATATACCCTTTTGCTTCTGGTGGCAATGTGTTAAGGATAAAACTGGTATTATCTGTTAGTGTATTTAACATAGAAAAAAGTCTGTCTTCACTAAGACAAATTTCTGTTACAATTAGATCAGTTTTATGAAGCTGATCCGATTCGGCTAGTTGGTGTATATCGATCATTTCAGATTGTAGTTTAATTCCTAACTCGCTAAATACTTCTGTTAGTTGTTCTAACTCAAAGCTGAAATATGGATTTTGTTCGTAGTTTGTTGCAGTAAGCTTTAGGGTTTGACCTGTTAAGCCTTGCTCTAAGAACCATTTTTTTGCTTCGTCAAAATTAGATTCTTGCCTTAATATGCCTGCATGTTCATCGAAAAGGCTATCTGGAAACCAGACTTCATGTTTCGGGTGATTGTTAAATAGCTTTGCTCTATCAATTGCATACGAAAGCATTCTTCGAAAATTGGTGTGACGGTGGATTCCTGCCTTTTTGTGATTGACGACAACGTAAATGCCTCCTAATTCCGGAAAAACAGAGTTATATTTTTTCGTTAACTTTGTCTCTTGATCTAAAAGTTTATAGTGAATCTGTCTAGATGATGAATAAGAAGAGTTAGGTATATTAAATAATTCCACTTTGTCTAGTAAGGGACGGTAGCCAAAATAATTAGAGTAAGCTTCGAGAACGAGATACCCTTTAATATAGTCAGTGATTTGATAAGGACCGCTTCCGATTGGTCTCATTTTAAAAGTTTCCGGGTCTTTTTTATATATGTGAATAGGAATAATCATGGATTGGTAATCCGTAAATAAGTGCATAAAAAGCTTGTTTGGTTGTAGTAAATGAAAAGTAATGACGGTCGATGAATTTTCTTCTATATGAGTAATATCTTCAATCATTTTCGTTCTCCACCTATCAAACTGCATCACTTTCCAAAAATTAACATTTTCCTTAACTGTTTGGGAGGTCAAAGGACTTCCGTCGTGAAACAAAATACCCTTCCGTAAATAAACACGCCATATTCGTCCATTATCTAGTTGTTCCCAATGATGAGCTAGCTCTGGAACAAATTCATGTTTCTCAGAATTATACCGTATAAGACGATTGAATATATGGTTAGCAAGGTGCCATTCATGTTTTGTCGTCATATTGAAAGGAAGCAAAGTATAAATTTGGCGGTATAATGGGTATCTTAGAATATCCAGTCCATCATCCCGGATCCATTGGAACTGATCTTCTACCAACTTAACGAACGAAGGCTCCAATTCAGCTTGTTGTTCCATCCACCTTAATGTTCGTTTAATGTCTCCCTCTTCAATCCATGTTTGAACACATTGTTGCTCGACTTCTTGAGGTTTCAATAGAAAGGTTAATGTGGAAGCTTTTCCTCTTCCGGAACTTGGTTTCCAGCATATCCATTCTTGAACTTGCATTTGTTTAATCACAGACTTGGCATGACGTTCCGAACAGGAAAGTAAATCGGCAATTTGGGATATATATACCTGAGCATCTGTGGGGCCCATAGTAGAGTAAAGGATGAAGTAATGTTTGCTTAATTTCATTTTCTTTTTCCTCCTTTATCTAAAGGATGATGGTTAAGTATTTCGAGATCTAGACTTATTCTTCCTGTTTTTTTCTTTTTCCCATAGAATTTTAATTTTTAAATCTAAAGAATTTAAGTGTAATTAACATTTTATGTTAAGATATTGGGGTTCACATATTAAATAGCAAAAATATACATTTCAAAGAAAATATATATAAAGGGGAATTTGTATGGAAGATGATACACGCCTTCAAAGGCATATACAAAATAAAAACAGTCATGAGCCGAAAATAATTTTATTGGTACTGCATAGTCTTTTTATTTCAATTCCTGTCTATGTAATTTTAGGTAGTATCTATTATTTTAATATTATTAATGGTTTTTTCTTTTTGGGTTCTCTCATTATAACGATGGTTATTGGTTTAATTTTTTTAGTTATCTATCGGAATAACAAACAGAAGAGACTGACAACCGTTTTTTTCATTTTGTTCTTATTGCTCTTCTTTTATTATGAATTTCCTCTCTTAAACTATGAAAGTCATACTTATGTCGTAACTGGATACGAGGAACCAGAAGAACTACTTAAAGATTCAGGTATACATATATTATCAGTGAAATTAATCGATATTCATTACATAGATAACAAAGAAGTAATTAGAGACACCTATACTAGTGGTGATGTTGAAATTTATGAGTTGTACGAAATGACAAATCAAGATCGCTATAAAAGTAAAATAAGAGAGAGTGTAAAAATGGTAGGGTTTGAAAAAGAAGACTTCCATCAAATGGGGGAGAATGTGAAAAATTACATTCAGGAAGACATTGAATTTATTAATGCTTTTTTGCAACGAGAAAATATGATTGGAAACAGTGCTGGGTTAGCACTGGCGCTAACAGCTATGATTCATCAGGGAATATTAGTGAACCATATTCCATTTGGGGTCACTGGAACGATTGAACCTAATGGGGATGTTTTGGAAGTAGGAATGATTAAAGAGAAAATGTTAATTTCCGAACAAAAAGGGCTACCATGGATTATCTTACCAATGCAAAATGTTGAAGAAGCAGAGAGGGTGAAGTTTCAAGAAGAATTATCGATTGAAATTTTGTCTGTTAGCCATATTGATGAAGTAAAAGAAGCTATCAAGCAATTAAACAAACCTATGTAGAGTGTTTAAGGAGGAGAGTAATAATAAAAAAAGCCAAGGCAAATGCCAAAGGCTTTTTTTATTAGAAGATGGAATTGTATCGCCAAATCATTCCATGAATAGGGCTACAATCCAACTGTTTATCGGGTGATTTTATATTATCAATTATTTCAAAAGTTGTATGGATTCCTGTTAGAAAATATAACAAGAAACATACATTTCAAATACATATTTAAAGTAGTATTTATTCTTGCCTTTTAGTAGTACGTCAATCAAGTTTTGTTAGATTTCTTTTTAAAGTGATATATAAAACTTTGGTTACTGTATCACTTGAACATATTTTAATCTATTCTCCTTCATCTCCAATATCACTACTGTTAGTAGTTTCACTGTTTGTTATATACGGTTTTTCTGCTAGAGGTTTAGTGGTACTTTTCTCATTTTTTACAAATTGACCAAATGAGTATGTTTCTGGAAAGTTCTGCTTAAACTTCGTAGTTACATAAGCAACGAAAGTCAAGCTAATAAAAGCAACTAAAATCTTTATAATTTTCAGCCCCCCAATAGATGGTTTATAGGGAAGTAATATGTAAAAATTGGAAATTTAGAAGAAGAGCTTAAAGTTACGGACATAAATTCGGAGAGTTATTTTGAAAACGATAGGAATGATCTGGACGGACACCTAGGCTTAGGCAACGGCATAGACTACATATAGTTTATAAGAGGAGGAGTTTTCATGGAAAATAACAAACATCAAGCTTATGATTTACCTCAGTCTTACCAACCCCATCCCTTTCCAACGGCTGCTTATGTAAATCGTGCGATGGTTTCACAGGAATTATTAGTAGCTAAACGAATGAAACAGTTAACCTTTGAAGAAATAGCTACTAGGATTGGTGGAAGCAAGGAGTGGGTAGCGGCTGCCATGTTAGGGCAGGCAAGCATGGAAAGAGAAGATGCTTTCCAGTTAACAGAGCTTCTTGAGGTAGACTCTCGTTTGGCTTATGTGTTAGAGGAGCCTCCGATGAGAGGGTCCCTTGATCGGACAGTGCCGGTTGATCCATTAATCTACCGTTTTTATGAAATAACACAAGTATATGGTACAACTCTAAAGGCACTCATTAATGAGATGTTCGGAGATGGAATTATGAGTGCCATCAATCTAGATATAAAAGTTGATAAACGTCCAGACGATGAAGACCCGGAAGGAGAACGAGTCGTTATTACATTAGACGGAAAATTTTTACCCTATGAAAAATGGTAGACGGGGGAAATCCTTTTCTGTTTATACCATTTAAATTCAAATAGATGGATTTTAATGGTATATTTTTGTTCTGTAAGGGGGATAATTAAGTAGACAAAATTTTAATTACAATTAATATCGTTTAATAATCCCCAACTGCTGCTTTATGTCATACAACTTTCTATAAGCTTCTCGGTACTCAACATCTATCTGAGTGACAACATTCATAATGAGATTATTGTCGTACTCTTTTTTTAAAATTGAAAATACAAGAAGTTTTTTCGTTTTAATTACTGTCATGACCTCAACAATAGGTATTGTGACAGTTGTTGTTTTTGTTTTTAATAAAGTTATGATGAAATCTTTGAATTTTAGTACAAATTTTCTTTCATCAGGCGTGTCCATTATTAATTCGTCAAATTGCTGTAGGGCATTTATTAGTTCAGATTCTTTTACGTTCATCATTTACTAACACCCCTTAAAAAATATTACCTAATGAATCTTTTTATCTGTTATCTAAGGAGTTGACATTCATTAGCTGATTGACATTGGTTTTCTGTTAGTCTCTATTGTTTTACGACATTTTTTTTCATTACGCTGTCATTCAATTAGTAATCGAAAACATGGATTTATAGTGTAACAGAAAAATTCTTAATAGTTGATTTATTCTTTGAAAATAAGATGAAAGAACTATTAATTGCGATCTTTTCTATAGTGATTCATTTTCACAAAACCTCACAAAGTATTTAGTGGGGGGAGGATAAGTTATAAAGTAAAAGTGAGGAGAAGAAATAGAGCCTTTAAGTTTTTTGAGAGCTTAAAATTATTGGATTCTAGCAAAAAATTATATGTACTATATTTTAAATTGGTTAATTATAGTAAAATTAAAACATCAAAATATATAAAATGAACTGGAGTGAGGATACTGATTTAAAACAAAGGCTTAAAAAAATTTGATTGTGAAATTTTAAAGAGAGAATTTATATTAGTAGGCAATAGTATAACTAGTACTTAGACATATTGTTGAGAGGAGCGATTATCTATGGGAATACCTATTCCTGAAATAACATTAAATGATGGTGTTACTATTCCAGTTGTTGGATTAGGTACATATACACTTAAGGGATGTCAAGGAGCCGATGCTATACAAAGCGCTATTGATGAAAGAGGATATCGGTTAATTGATTCTGCTTATAATTATGAGAACGAAGGAACAGTAGGTGAGGCTGTTAGACGAAGTTCTGTTTCAAGAGAAGAATTAAAAATTACTTCTAAACTACCAGGACGATATCAAGAGTATAAAAAAGCTGTCATAACGATAGAAGAATCTTTATATCGTGCGAATTTAGATTATTATGATTTATACCTCATTCATTGGCCGAATCCAAAACAAGATAACTACTTAGAAGCTTGGCAAGCATTAATAGACGCTAAAAAGAAGGGACTGATTCGATCTATTGGTGTTTGTAACTTTCTGCCTGAACATTTAGAGCGTTTACATAGGGAAACCGGTGTTATGCCGAGTATAAACCAAATTGAATTACATCCTTTATTTAATCAAGAACAACAAAGAAAATGGCATAAAGTGAATAATGTTACAACACAATCTTGGAGCCCGTTAGCTCGAGCGAATGAAGTCTTACAAAATAGTACTTTGCAACAAATTGCAGAAAAACACAACAAATCAATATCGCAAGTTATTCTTCGTTGGCATTATCAACTTGGAGCTATTTCAATTCCTAAATCTTCGTCTCCTGAAAGACAATTTGAAAATATATCAATTTTTGACTTTACCTTAGATGAAGCAGATATGAATCTTATATTAGGTTTAAATCAAACTGATGGCAGAATAAATAATCAAGATCCTGCTATTTATGAAGAGTTTTAAATAGGAGTAGTTAATAATGAATCTCATCAAAATACTGTTATTCAAATCCGCCCAAAGAAATAATGGGCGGATTTTTAGCTTTAATAACTAGCTGTTATGTAGTTTAGCTTTTGAACATGATCGCCTTGTTTCCATGCATGATTTGTCCAGCTTTTGAATAAATATAAAAAACGATCTTCTGACATTCTTTTGCATTGTATTACCTTTAAGTTACGTGACAAGCTATGTTTTACAAATAGGGGGACTTTGAATGGTTGAAGCTATTTTGAAATTTTTTGTTAGTGAACAGCAAGCTCAATCTATTTTATCCAATTCGTTAATTGAATTCATTTTCTTGGTACTTTTTTTGACATTTACCGTCACTGTTGTTATTCATTTTGTTTTATTTAGTAAATTACGAAGAATACGCAACTTTATTAATGATACAAATTCACTGGAGATTGCTCCTGTAAATAGGTTTCAGATGGAATTTGGACATAAGAATCAACAGGAATCTGTAAAAGTGGAGACATTTGTCCAAAATAAGTTCTCCAGTTGGCGTGTGTTTAATATACCAGTTGTAAGTCTCATCAAAATGATTCAAATGACCGTATCCGTTTTTATTTTAATTGGTGTATTAGGGACTTTCATTGGACTTGCTATATCACTTGGAAGCATTAATGCTACAGGCGACCAACTTGTTGAAAATGTCGCGATGGTACTAGCAGGTATTGATGTGGCGTTCTATACGAGTATTGCAGGTATGGGGTTATCTTTAATTATGACAGTTATAACTCGAGTAGCGAATACGGAAATGATGCTAACAGATATTATGTTAAAAACAGAATCTTTTTTAGAGGAGACGGAACCAGATGCGATGGCTCGTCTCATTGATGTATCCGAAACGATCAATTCTTCCATCAATCAACTACGGGAAACGAATGAACAATCTTTACAGAGTATTGTTGACTCTTTTCATGGCTTTCAAGAATATACTGTGGGGTTGCAGCAATCTGCTAAAGATTTAGCAAAGTTTAATGAGGGTTTATCAGCAAACCTTAAGGATTTCACGGCTATTTTTAATAATGTTCAAGAAGTAACTAATGGCTTTGATAAAGGGGTCACGAAACTAAATAAAAACTTTGATCAATTATTCTCCTATTTTTACAAAATAGATCAGAGAAATGAAAAAATGACAAGTGCTTTTACTGAAACGTATAAAAAGGTATCTGAACTAACAAATTCCCAAACAGAAACAATGACTCACTTCCAGCATTCGGTTGAAGACTTGAGAGACTTTTTCTCTTCAGTTGCTCAAAGACAAGAATCGATTTATGCATCTTTTGAGAAGATGATTTCACAGAGTGATCAATTTGCTAAGCTGATGAAAGAGAATAATCAAAAATTCGAACGGATTTTTGGAGAAGATGTAAGTGCAAAATTATTTGAAATGAACTCGTATTTACGAGAACTTCGGAATGATTTTCATACACTTGGGAATTCTGTTGTTCGTCTCCCAAATGCGTTAGAAACAGTGAACAAAGCACAATCGGAGTATAAGAGTTTATTATCCTACCGTTTTGACGAACTAAAGCAGTTTAATCTTGATTTTTCAAATCATTTACAGACACATTCATCCAATGCACAAACCTTAGAGAGCTATATGAATGATGTATCGCGGTCCTACGAGCAACTAGGTATGAAGAACAATCAGCTATTAAATGACATCAATCGAATTATTTCGCAAATGTCGGATTCGTTCAATCATAAAGAAAATCAGATTGAGTTGAGTGTTACGGCATTAAAGGATACCCTTTCTAAATATGTTGTCAACTTGGAAGGGACTCTTGGTGATCGATTGGACAAAGTAAGTAAAAACTTAGCTGAGTATGTAGTTGATATGAATGAAGTGGTTAAAAAGGAATTTAAGCAGATTAGTGAAATTACCGACGATAATCAACAAAGAAATACTCGCTCTTTACAGCAAACACTTAATGAATTAAGTCAAGAATTTCACCAGTTGAATCGCCAGCTTCAGTCTTTCTCTCAAGAGGCAAAAATGCAAAGCAGTCGAATAAGGGTTGGAACAAATGATTAGAAAGTATAAAAGACTATTTCATCGTGAAGAAGAAGAAAGTCATTTTTGGCCGTCATTCACAGATTTATTAACAGCGATCTTACTTTGTTTCATCCTCATCTTTATCATCATGATGGTAATCAAATCATTTCAAATTGAAGAAATGAAACGAACGATTGACCAAATTATGGGGGTCAGAGTAGACTTAATCAACGATTTGAATGAAGAATTTAGTGATTCTTCTCTTAACATTGAAATTGATGAGAAAACGGGTGCGTTAATTTTTAATACGGATATATTGTTTGAGTTTGATGCAGCCATTTTAAAGCCAGAGGCGTTTGAGTTTTTAGATGAGTTTGTACCTGCCTATTTAGATGTGTTATTGGAAAGTGGGTATGATGATTATATTTCTGAAATCATTATTGAAGGCCATGCCGACCAAATTGGCAGTTATTTATACAATCTAGAGTTATCGCAGCAAAGGGCATTTAGTGTAGCGGAATATATTTTAAGTGAAGATTTTCCTTATAGAAATATTCAGGACCATTTAAAAGATAAATTAACGGTAAACGGGAAATCTTACACGGAAGGGCGGACTGATGAAGCAGGAAATTATAGCAATCAAGCCTCTCGTCGGGTAGAATTTAAGTTTCGATTAAAAGATGAAGAGATATTAGAAAAAACACGTGAGTTACTTGATGGATGACAAGTGAAAACAAGGTGGAATAGGTTATAGTATTGTAAGAGGCTTTCCCAAAATTCCGGAACAGAGTTGGCAATGGCTTCGGGGGTGTCTCAAAGGTCAAAAATAGACCTTTGAGACACCCCCTTTCTAAAATGTAATTACAAAACTACATATATTATATGAACATTTATCACGGTTCAACATATTTTACTATTAGCATCATTAAAAAGGATGGTTTCTTATGCCCGCAATCGTAGGAACGGTAAAAGTATTAAGTATTGAAGGTAGTGGAGTTTTTAATATCGGGGATGTATTAAACATGTCACCATCGAGTACATCAAAGGCATATGCAGGTGCAGGATCATTTAATACAGGGGATTATTTAAGGATAAGTAATCAGCATAGTCAAACGAACACATATGACAAAGACCTCAATGATTCCAACATTAAAACTATTATTTAGTTAGGAGGAGCAAATGAATTTTCATATTAATCAAAATATATCGATTCATCTTTTGAAGATTGAGGGGATATCCAATTCATCTGTATTGCAAATTGGTAGTGCAGGAATGATTAAATCTCTATCAAACCTTTATAATACAGGAGGGTTTACAGAACCGGCACCAGAAGTAACAACACCGGCTCCAATTGCCCCTCTCATTCCGCCCGCGACATAATAGTAAAAAGGAGGAGATTTCGTGTACTATGATTACTCAAGTTTAATACAAAATCTCCAACAAATGTATGGATATTTACAAACTCAGCAGCAAAGAATTAATCAATTAGAGTTACAAATCCAAGAGCTTCAAAGTGAAATGAATACATTAAAACAAAATCAAACTTCAAATATCGAAAAAATTGAATATAAGTTTGATCAACTTAAAGTCGAAAGATTAGAAGGTACGTTGAATATTGGGATTACGCCTCAGAACGGAGAAAATTCAATTGAGGATTTTGCCGTTCACCAAGGTGAATTTAATGTTCCTCCTGCCCCACAACATCCGCCTATTTATAAAAATGTTCAACAGCGTGTACATGAATATTTAAACAAATCATGCTATCAAGACATCGATACAATCGAAAAGCGTCTCAAATATCAGTTAAATAACGAGTACAGACAATTTATAATCGAAGATATTCGAAAGCAAATCGATCAGCGCATTCAGCATTACCTTAATCAAATGAAACCACAAAATTTGAACCAAGAGCAATTAGCTGAGATTGAGGAATTGACATTTAATAAAGTGAAAGAGGATATTTGCAAAACCTATGAAGAATTTGTTGGGAATTTACCACGAGAGGAGAATGATTCGTAATTATGAACTTTACTGTTGTGAATAAAAATATATCCGTAGATAATGTTCGAGTGACTGACGTCGCTAGTTCAGCTATCTTCTTAGTGGGAGACGCAGAAACGATTTCGTTGTCTTCTGCTTTTGATACACCACCTGAATCATTAATTATAGGGCCATTTGTGCCACTTGCCCGGGCATAAGGAGTGTCCATCTTGTTAAAACGAACTTCTGTCGTTAAAAACATGAAAGTGATCAATTTAGGTCTTAGTTCTATTTTGGAAATAGGAGATTCATATTCGATCAAACCACGTTCCAAAGTATGGGCGTTGCAACGTCAATTTGAGCTATTTTATGGCGATGAAGGTCATTTTAGGGATCCTGTTTTTACGAGACCATTACCGAAGCCTGACTTTGACGAACCTGTACATTTTGTAAGGTACAATGAATCTCCTACAATAAAAGTGAACAATATCTTTGTTACAGCAGTTGCTGTATCAAGTGTGTTGCATGTAGGATCAACTCAATTGATTGATTCTGAATCTAGAGTTAAGCACATTAGACAGTTATTACATGGTCAAAAAGATAATGACGAGTAATGTAACGGCTTCAATATATTAATTTAACTATAAAATGAAAAGGGTGTTTTTTATGCCTTCAATTGTAGGAGGACCATTTAAAATTAATTCAAATGAAGGAGTTATTAATTTCGGCGACGCCCAAAATATCTCACCAAAAACGACCGGGAAATCTGTAACAGGGTCTGGGAGTGCAATTACGGGTGATTTTGTGATTACTAATAATGGATTTAGTGTCAATAATACCTTTGATCCTGATGTTGCTGACCAAAACATTGGTGGCAATGTTTAAATTTAGAGTTATGAAGTTTTAGTTTCTATTTTAAGGTGGTGAAGTGAATTGGATATTAACGAGTGGAATAATCCATTTCAATCCCAATTTCAAGGGGAATTCTGGAATAATTTTAACAACCTTTTTAATGGAGCTTATTCTCAGCCTAGAGTAAATCTATATCAATCTGGTCATGAATTAATCTGTAATGTCTTTCTTCCTGGTATCAAAAGAGTAGGAGAAATCCACTTGTCTGTAAATGGGAGTACATTAGAGGTAAGCGGTTCTAATTCCCTCGAGTATAATGGATTTCAAATTATTCAACAGGAATTTCCGCACGGTTCTTATAAACGGATAGTAGAACTACCTTTTCCAGTCCGTAAAGATAAAATTGATGCATCTTATAAAAGTGGCTTACTAACAGTGCACTTGTACCGGCTTATACCAGTAAACGAAAAAGAGAAATTAGGGATTCCTATCAGAGATGAAGAGTAGTTTAAAAGTCGTAGGTTAACTATGGCTTTTTTACTATGTAGTCAGAGTGTAACTACTTTCCTTAATTAATAGAATACACGCAATTAATGACATGTATTCTAGATGCTCAAGCTTGAACAAAATTTTAGGTCAAACTGACACCTTTGCTGCATATAATTGTTGCGAAGGGGGTTATCAGCATGAGAGCACCAAGAAGAAGCAGGCCCCGACCTCGAAAAGGTCCGCTGCCATTTCGTTATGTTTTGCTTCTATCTTTTATTATCTTCGTTGCTTTAACTGTTCAAGGGTTATGGATTATTGAGAAGGGCATTCGTCCAACACTTATGGAAATCGCAACTACTGAAACAAAAGTCATTGCGACAAGGGCTATCAATGATGCGGTCTCAAAGAAAATCGCTTCTGACCTTAATCAGGATGAATTGTTTATTACTAATAGTGAAAACATCATACAGTTTAATACACAAATTTACAATCGGATTTTGTCTGAAGCCACATTGCGTGTTGAGAGACATTTGAAAGCCATTGAACGAGGTGAGGCTTTTGATATTTCGATAGATACAGAAAGTGAGCCCATTTCGACAAATGATGGTGGACTTATATATAACATCCCATTAGGTCAAGCAACGAATAATGCATTACTTGCTCAATTAGGGCCAAAAATCCCTGTACGTTTCTCTGCAATTGGGGATGTGAAGACGGATCTAAATTGGGAAGTAATAAATACAGGGATTAACAATACCACGTTGTCAGTAAATTTTGATGTGATAGTAGATGCAAAGATCGTCATCCCATTTGCAACTAGAGAGGAAGCGGTTAAAACGACCATTCCTGTTGGGCTAATTAATATCCAAGGAGAAGTACCTGAATACTACTCAGAAGGCGGAGGGATGATTCTCCCAGCTGGCTCATCACCTGATGGCAGTAGATAAAAACCTAATGAAAGAAGGTAGTTTCGATCATGAGACTACCTTCTTAAACTTCTTGAAACAAGCCTTGTTATTTATTCGTTGCTATAAAAATTGCAGTAGATTATGCTATTAATTATAGTTAATAAGCTGAATCAGGTTAGTTTTACAAATGTATGGAGGTAAGTAAATGAATTTTGATGTAATCGTAATTGGTGCGGGTTCAATGGGAATGGCTGCAGGGTATTATCTATCTAAAAGTGGAAAGAAAACCTTATTATTAGACGCGTTTAACCCGCCTCACGACAAAGGGAGTCATCATGGGGAGACGCGAATTATTCGTTATGCTTATGGTGAGGGTGAAGAGTATGTGCCTTTCGTACTTAGAGCTCAAGAATTATGGAGTGATTTAGAGAAAAGTTCAGGCAAACAATTGTTTTTGCAAACAGGTGTCATCAATGCCGGAAATGAAGAATCTGATTTTATTCAAAATATAATTTCTAGTTCCCAAAAGTATTCGTTGCCAGTAGATATTATGGATTCAAAAGTAGTTCAAAACCGTTGGCCCGGTTTTTCTTTGCCTAGCAACTATATAGGTTGCTTTGAACCAACGTCAGGAGTCTTAAAATGTGAGGAAAGCATTCAAGCATATCAAGAACTTGCTAAGAAGAATGGGGCTACGATCATTACAAATAGCAGGGTAAGAAAGATTTCTATTAAGAATGAAAAAGTGACGATCCTAACAGATGGACAGACATTTTATTCTGAGGCTTTAGTTGTTGCTGCTGGCGCATGGGCAGGGCAGCTACTTTCAATGTTAGATTTAGAGGTTCCTCTTACACCAGTAAGGAAGACTTTTGCATGGTTTCAAGCTGATGAGAAGGTTTATCATCATACCAAGTTTCCAGCTTTTGCGGTTGAGACTTCTCAAGGTATGTACTACGGCTTTCCAAGTATTGATGGTGCTGGGATAAAGGTCGGTCGTCATGATGGAGGAGATCCAATAAGCCCTGATGAATCAATGTTAGCTTTTGGTGAAATAGAAGCAGATGAAGGAGATTTAGTAAACTACTTAAATCAATATATACCTGGTGCACAGCAATTGAAATACGGCAAAACATGTATGTATACACTCACGCCAGATGAGAAATTTATCATTGATTTACATCCAAACCATTCAAACGTTGCAATTGCAGCGGGGTTCTCCGGCCATGGGTTTAAATTTAGCAGTGCTGTTGGACAAGCATTGAGTAATTTGATTATTTCAGGGAAGAATGATGTAGACATTTCTCAGTTTGCGATCAATCGGTTTATGTAGTTAAGAAAAAAATTTTATTACATTTACGTAAACGTAACGAAAAGGGTTATCCAAAGTGCTGAAGTGACCTAGGATAACCCTATATCTTTACATAGATGGTGTCTTTGTATCAACCTCTTCCTTAGATTTTTTACTGTCAATCCAACCCCAAATACTAACAAGGAGCGGGCCGGAAATGTTGTGCCACACAGAAAATAGAGCACTTGGTAATGCAGCCAATGGTGAAAAATGAACGGTTGCAAGTGAAGCACCTAGGCCTGAGTTTTGCATCCCAACTTCAATGGAAATGGCTCTCCGTTTCGCTTCGTCTAATCCAACAAGTTTAGCTGTAAGGTAACCTAAGACTAAACCAAAAGAGTTATGAAGCATAACAGCAACGAACAGCAGTAATCCAGTTGTAGCAATGTTATCTTTGTTCGCACCAACAACAGCTGAAACAATAGCTAAAATAGCAACGATCGAAATTAAAGGAAGAACAGTTGTGCTCTTATCAACAAAATTAGGCATTAATTTTCTTAAAATGATTCCTAAAGCAATTGGTATAATAATCACCTTAATAATTGAGATAAACATAGCTCCTGCATCAACAGGGAACCATTGGTCAGCTAAAAGAAATAAAATAAATGGAGTCAGAATTGGAGCTAGTAACGTTGAAAAAGAAGTCATAGCGACAGAAACTGGCACATCTCCTTTAGCTAAGTACACCATCACATTGGATGCCGTTCCCCCTGGACACGCTCCTACTAATACAAGACCTGCTGCGAGCTCAGGAGGCAAATTTAATGCAATAGCTATTCCAAAAGCAACAAGCGGCATAATAACAAATTGTGCGATGACACCAATAATAACTGGAATTGGCTTCTTTAAGACAACCCCAAAGTCAGATAACCTTAATGTTAGCCCCATACCAAACATGATAATTCCTAGTAATAATGTGATATGAGGTGCAATCCACGTGAAAGTATCTGGTGACATAAATGCAATCATACTAATTAAGATTACGATTACCGCAAAATATTTACTTACAAATTGACTAAAAGAGTGTAATCCACTCATTTCTCATTCCCCCTACCAAACTTTGTTTCTTTTTTAAAAAATTGTAACATTTTACAGATATAATAACAAAAAATTTTGAAAACACCCTAATTATAGTGTAAGAAAAATATGCCAAAATTCTTGCATTGACTGCTCAATATTTGGCAGTCGAAGAAGGTAATAGGAACGACTTCTAGAAATATTCGTGCCAAAGTTCTGGCAGCTTTTTAGTCGTTTCTTTTTGTTATGTGGTAAGAGTACCGCATATAGCAGGAGTGTCAGGAACAAACGAAATTGGCATAAAAATTGCATTTAAATGGATGAGTCAATTATTAGGAGGGTCTGTCATGAAAATGGATTTATATAAACCAAATCGTCACTGGAAAGACATTGAACTTTGGAAAGATGTAACGCAAGAGAAATGGGATGACTGGATTTGGCAATTAACCAATACCATTCGAACTCTTGATGATCTAAAAAAAGTAGTGAATTTAACACCTGAAGAAGGAGAAGGTGTGAAAATTTCAACGAAAACGATTCCTTTAAATATAACTCCTTATTATGCTTCACTCATGAATCCAGATGATCCAAGGTGCCCGATCCGAATGCAGTCTGTACCCATTGGAGAAGAAATTAACAAAACAAAATATGATTTAGAGGATCCATTAGAAGAAGATGAAGACTCTCCAGTACCAGGATTGACGCACCGTTATCCTGATCGTGTGCTATTTCTAGTTACAAATCAATGTTCTATGTATTGCCGCTACTGTACTAGACGAAGGTTCTCTGGTCAAATCGGAATGGGGGTCCCTAAGAAGCAATTAGATGACGCAATTAATTATATCCGCAACACCCCGAAAGTACGTGATGTTCTTCTTTCCGGTGGTGACGGATTGTTAATTAATGACAAGATTCTTGAATATATATTAAAGAACTTACGTGACATTCCACATGTGGAGATCATTCGAATTGGAACAAGAGCACCAGTCGTTTTCCCTCAACGAATTACAGAAAATTTATGCAACATTTTAAAGAAATACCACCCAGTTTGGTTAAATACGCATTTTAATACGTCAATTGAAATTACGGAAGAGTCCAAAAAGGCATGTGAAATGCTCGTAAATTCAGGGGTTCCAGTTGGCAATCAAGCGGTTATTTTAGCAGGTATTAATGATAGCTTACCAATAATGAAAAAATTAAATTATGATTTAGTGAAAATTCGAGTTCGTCCCTATTATATTTATCAGTGTGATCTATCAGAAGGGATCGGTCACTTCAGAGCACCTATTTCAAAAGGTCTTGAAATTATTGAAGGATTACGTGGTCATACGTCAGGTTATAGTGTACCTACGTTTGTAGTCGACGCTCCTGGTGGTGGGGGGAAGATTACACTTCAACCGAACTATATGATTTCCCAAAGTCCAGAAAAAGTTGTTCTCCGAAATTTTGAAGGTGTTATTACAAGTTATCCTGAACCAAAAGGGTACATTCCTGGGCGTGCAGATGATTATTTCAGCAATATTTATCATAATTACAAAGAAAACCATTCAAATACAGGGATATCGTCGTTATTAAACGATGAACAAAAAACAATCGTTCCAAAATCGTTGGAACGATACAATCGACGCTCGAGTTATCAAGAAAATGAAGGATATTCAACACTTAAAGATCGCCGCCAAAAACGCGATGAATTGAAAGAAAAAAAGTATCAAACAGAAATAAAAAAATATAATTATGATTCAAATTCACAATCTCAGAAAGGAGAGGAAAAATGAAGTGTGAATGGTGTGAGCAACACGAAGCTGAAGAAATAAGTTGTACTGTTTACTGGGAGCTCCCCGATGGAACGCGCGCCATAGAAATAACAGACACACCAGGGATGGAATGTAAAAGTTGTGGTATGGAGTATCAAGCTGAAGAAACAATTCAAAAAATAGAAGATCAGCTGCTCCTGATTGATACAACTAAACTAGATAAAAGCATTAGCTACAAGCAACTAATGAAGAAAAAACGTTTTCTGAAATATAATTATTTTCGTTTTTAATTAAAGAACGGAACCGCTACCAAATTTTAAGCCTCTAGGAGCGGGATTCTCCTAGAGGCTTGTAGCGTGTGGAGCCATTGCAGTCTTTTTGAATACGCTAAAGTTAAAAAAGCCCTTCATAAAGAGAGAGGGATGAAAATGAAACGTTCATTACTAATTAAACCTATGATGGATGAAGACTACCCAACGGCTGTTCGAGCAGAAGGAATCTATATATATGATGCTCATGGGAAGAAGTATCTAGATGGTTCATCAGGAGCAGTAACCGCAAGTCTTGGTCATGCAGTTACTGAAATCATTGAAGCTGTCCATGAGCAATCGAAAGAAGTATCATTTGTTTACCGTTCACAATTTACAACGATCCCTGCTGAACAATTAGCACAAAAATTAAACACTTTGATAAATGCAAAAGAGAACTATTGGTCATTCTTTGTAAATAGTGGATCAGAAGCAGCTGAAACTGCTATGAAAATTGCCATTCAACATTTTCAAGAACAAGGGAAAACCCAAAAGAACAAAATTCTCTCTCGCTGGATTAGCTATCACGGAATTACAATCGGGGCGTTATCGATGTCTGGTCATGTGAAACGTCGTGAACGATTTGTTCCTCTTTTAGAGGATTATCCTAGTATTTCAGCACCGTATTGTTATCAATGTCCATTTCAAAAAACATTTCCAGACTGTCAGCTCGCTTGTGCCAGCGAACTTGAAACAGCAATTAAGCGAATTGGAGCTCAACATATTGCGGCCTTTATCGCCGAACCGATTGTTGGTGCAGCAGGAGGAGTAATTGTGCCTCCTGAAGGCTATTATCAACAAATTAGAAAGATCTGTGACCGATATAACATTTTATTTATTGCAGATGAAGTTATGACAGGACTAGGTCGTACAGGAAAAATGTTTGCTCTTGATCATTGGGATGTGTTGCCTGATATTATGACTCTTGGAAAAGGACTAAGTGCAGGGTATACCCCTATTGCTGCGACACTCGCTAGCGATAAAGTAATGAAGCCTATTTTACAAGGAACTAAATCGATTATGAGCGGACATACATTTAGTGCCAACCCACAATCTACTGCAGTTGCTTTAGCTGTTTTAAATTATATTGAAAAAGAAAATTTAGTTGAAAAAGTCGAAAATAAAGGGGCGCTTCTCCTTCAAAAACTACATGTGTTAGCCAAGGGGTTTCCAATGATTGGAGACATTCGTGGAAAAGGGCTATTAATTGGGGTGGAATTCACCTCAGAATCACATGGGCGTCTAACACAGAAAATAGTTACTACAGCAAGAGAAAAGGGACTTCTTCTATATCCTGCTTCAGCTGGAAGAGAAGGATTTGAAGGAGATGCTATCATTATTTCCCCCCCTTTTACCATTACAGAAAAAGAGATTAATCAATTAATTAAGCTTTTTTCAGACACATTACATGAAGTCCAAGGAGGATAGGAGGTTGAAGCCTTTGCAAAATATTCGCAAGCCTTTTAATAAAGTGCGTACTCTACAAAACACTATGAACTATATTAATGATGGCTGTTCTCTCATGTTTGGTGGATTTGGAGGTGTCGGTAATCCTCCAACACTAATTAATGGTCTTATAGAAAAAGGTGTGAAAGACCTCACATTGATCGGAAATGACGCTGGTTTTCCAACAATCGGAATTGGAAAATTTATTAGTCAAGGCAGAGCAAAAAAGCTAATAGCCTCGCACATTGGTTCAAATCCTGTTGCAGGACAGTTAATGGTTAATGGGCAACTAGAAGTTGAGTTTTCGCCACAAGGGACATTAGCAGAACGTATTCGTGCAGGAGGCGTTGGGTTGGGAGGCGTTTTAACAGATATTGGACTCGACAGCATGATGGAGGAAGGAAAACAAAAAGTTCAGCTAGAGGGGAAGACATTTTTAATAGAATCTGCACTTAGAGCTGATGTTGCGATTGTTTACGCGAAGAAAGCAGATGAATTTGGCAACTTAATTTATGAAACAAGTGCAAGGAATACAAATCCCTTAGTTGCGATGGCTGGAAATATTACAATCGCTGAAGTAGAAGAAATTGTCCCTGTTGGAAAATTAGACCCCCATGATATTCATACACCGGGTATTTTCGTAGATTATGTGATTCAAAGCAAAGGGGTAGATTGGAAATGGGCATGGGAATGAATATTCGAGAAAGGATAGCTAAGCGCGCCGCACAAGAAATACAGGACGGGATGATGGTGAATTTAGGAATAGGAATCCCTTCTCTCGTTGCTAATTATCTCGCATCTGAGTGTCGGGTTATGTTCCATGCAGAAAATGGAGTACTTGGTATTGGGAAAGCACCAGAAAAGGGAAAGGAAGATCCGACACTATGTAATGCAGCTGGTTTTCCTGTTACCACCGTTCCGGGTGCTTCTTATTTTGATAGCGCGGTTGCATTCGGAATGATTCGTTCCGGTTATTTAGATATCACTATATTAGGAGGACTAGAGGTAAGTGAACAAGGCGACCTTGCCAATTGGATCGTCCCTAAAAAGCGAGTGCCAGGAATAGGGGGCGCCATGGAGCTCGCAAAAAAAGCCAAAAAAGTGATCGTTGTAATGAATCATACAAATAAAAACGGTGATGCCAAAATCATGAAGCAATGTCGACTTCCACTAACAGCTAAAGCTTGTGTCAATTTGATTATTACTGATATGGCAGTAATTGAAGTAACAGATCAAGGGCTACTATTAAAGGAGGTAATGGAGCCATATTCTACAGAGGAAGTCATTGAAGCAACAGAAGCACATCTTCTGGTACCAGGTGAGGTGAAAATAGTGAAAGAAAGCTAGACTAGGGGGAAAAGCAATGGAAAATCAGCATCATTTTAGAGACAAAATTTCAAGCTGGTTAAAGGCTCATCGGTGCAAAGGGACTCACTTGCTACAGAAGCTAGTTCAGGCCAAGAGTACTCAAGGTAATGAGGCTGGGGCTCAAAAAATTGTTATTGATACGTTAACAGAAATGGGCTTAAATATTGATATTTGGGACCCTGAAGGAAAAGAGTTGCAAACACATCCGTATTTTGCTTCTTCTAAAATTGATTTTCATGGAAGTCCAAATGTTGTTGGTGTATTGAAAGGCAAAGGAAAGGGACGATCCATTATTTTAAATGGACATATTGATGTCGTTCCTGCCGGTGATCGTGAACAATGGGATGAAGACCCGTATAGTGGCAAAGTAAAGGATGGAAAGATGTTTGGTCGAGGAGTAACGGATATGAAAGGGGGGAATGTTTCGCTGCTTCTTGCTATTCAAGCTATTCAGGCTCTTAATATTCCTCTTAAAGGTGATGTGATCTTTGAGAGCGTTATTGAAGAAGAAAGTGGAGGGACAGGAACATTAGCTAGTATTGAAAGGGGATATAAAGCCGATGCTGCAATTATCCCTGAACCGACGAATATGAAAATATTTCCAAAACAGCAAGGGTCAATGTGGTTTCGCATCTTTGTGAAAGGACGTTCGGCTCATGGTGGAACGAGGTATGAAGGAATTAGTGCGATTGAAAAAAGTATGCTAGTTGTTAATCATATTCTTAACCTTGAGAAGGAGAGAAATAGCCGCATAACAGACCCTTTGTATGAAAAGATCCCCATCCCGATCCCGATAAATATTGGAAAAATTGAAGGAGGAGAATGGCCTTCTTCCGTTTGTGATCTTGTTCAAATTGAAGGACGAATGGGAGTTTCACCAGAGGAAACAATCGAGGAAGCCAAAGCAGAAATGGAACAATGGGTAAGAAAATTAGGGGAACTAGATTCGTGGTTTAAACAAACCCCACCAAAAATAGAATGGTTTGGTGCGAGATGGCTTCCTGGTTCCATTCCAACTAATCATCTGCTAGTAAGTTCTTTAGCAAACAATTATCAATTAGTTTTAAAAGACGAACCAATAGTTGCAGCATCGCCTTGGGGAACAGATGGGGGGCTCTTAACAAAGGTAGGAGAGACTCCGTCCGTTGTGTTCGGACCCGGAGTAACAGAAAAAGCACATTTCCCTAATGAATATATAGAACTTGATAAGGTATTTGTTACAGCAGAAATCATTGCTTTAACGGTAATAGATTGGTGCGGGATCGCAGAAGCGCAATAGAGCTATAAATTGAAATAGGCAAACTAAGTGAAAGATAGCAAGATGGATATAATCTGTGAGGTATATTTACGGATGTACACGTATCTTGTTAGATCTGCAACTTCGTTTGTCTTTTTTATTTGTTATAAGTCTTATTGTAATGAGTTTAAAGAGCAAGAATAGAAATAAAAAATTACACTCTTTTAAACATGTATCTGTTTACAGATATGAAGTTTATAAAAAGATCGTTATATTATCTGACAATATTAACCAAAGTTTTTGAACCATCTGATAAAACTAAATTATGAGATAAGAACATACGGACATTTTATTTTTTTTATATGAACATTGTGCATGATGAACAACAAAAATGGGCTGATTCAGCCAAGGTGGCTAATGATGATTTTGAAAGAATCTTTTACACTCTAATCAACGTTATAAAAAGGAGGCAGGTAAATGTTGTTTGATACGGTCATACTATTTGGAACGGTTGTAACTGAAAACGATGTGGTTGAAGCGGATTTAGGAATACATAATGGGAAAATTGTCACAATCTGTGAACCAGGAACAATTAAAGCAGGAACTGCAAAGATAATTGATGCTAAAGGTTTACACATATTTCCGGGTTTGATTGATGTACATGTTCATTTTAATGAACCTGGAAGAGATAATTGGGAAGGACTTGAAACAGGAAGCCAAAGCTTAGCTGCGGGGGGAATCACAACATTCTTTGATATGCCTTTAAACAGCAATCCCCCTACTACTACTAAGGAGCGCTATTTAGAAAAACAACAGTTAGCTAACGAAAAGTCGATTGTAGACTACCGTCTATGGGGTGGTTTGGTACCAGATAATATTGAAAATCTAACAGAACTACATGAAGAAGGTGCTATTGGTTTTAAAGCATTCATGTCGGAATGTGGTACGGATGATTTCCAGTATGCTGATAATAGTACTTTAATTCAAGGAATGGAAAGAATTGCAGAACTCGATTCAATTTTAGCGCTTCATGCAGAATCAAATGAGATGATAAATTATTTAACCGAAAAAGCAAAAAAGGAACAACGTTTATCCAGCCGAGATTACTGCAACTCACGTCCGATCCTCTCAGAACTCGAAGCAGTTGAAAGAGTTTTACGTTATGCAGAGCTAACAGGTTGTAAATTGCATATTGTTCATGTAAGTAGTAAGAAGGTTATTAATCGAATTAAAGAAGCAAAAGAACAAGGGGTCGACGTAACGGCCGAAACGTGTCCACATTATTTAAGTTTAACTATTGATGACTTTGAGGAGATTGGTCCTACTGCTAAATGTGCACCTCCCTTGCGAGAAAGAGAAGAAGTAGAACTGTTATGGCAAGCTTTAAAAAATGGGGATATAGACATCATTAGCTCAGATCATTCACCATCACCTCCAGAGTTAAAAACACAAGGCGAACATATTTTTGATGTTTGGGGAGGAATTGCTGGTTGTCAAAATACATTACATGCTCTCTTAACGGAAGGTTACCACAAACGTGGAGTTTCATTGTCAAAAATTGCAGAGGTTACCGCTATACAACCCGCAAAGCGTTTTGGTTTATATCCAAATAAAGGATCGATTCAAATCGGTTCGGATGCCGATTTAACAATCATTAACCTTAATGAAAAATTCATGTTGAAAGCAGAAGATCTTAAATATCGCCATAAAATTAGCCCGTATGTGGGGAAGACCTTTATCGGAAAGACCTTGTATACATTTTCAAGAGGCGTTTGCGTTTTCGAAGGCTTGAATAGCAAGACTAGTGTTTAACAATAGTATCTAAAAATTAAACTGAATATTCCGAATTCAGGAGCAGAACCTTCAAATTGAGGAAAAAGGAGTGGAAGAACATGAGAGCAGAAGCGAAAATTATGTCAGTAAAAGAAGAACAACCGAAAAAGAAGAAGTTTGCTTTTCCTCACATTTACGTTATTCTATTGATATTTGTAGCTGTGATGAGTATTGCGTCCTATTTCATCCCCGCTGGAGAGTATGAACGAGTTGAAGGCCCGATGGGGAGAATGATGATTAATCCAGATGTTTTTACATTCATTGAATCAACACCGATCGGTTTGATGGATTTTCTAACAGCTATTCCTCAAGGGATGGTAAGTGCTAGTTCAGTCGTGTTTTTCACCTTTATGATAGGTGGAGCATTCATGGTATTAAAAGACACGGGAATTATACATTTTGGCGTGGATCGATTAACGAGAACGTTTATTAGTAGAAAAGTATTAATTATTCCTGTTTTATTAGTTACATTTTCGGTTATTACCGCTTTTATTGGTACACCAGAGTTAGCATTAGTATACGTACCTATTTTAATTCCTTTAATGATTAAGCTAGGCTATGACAAGATGATGGCCGCTGGTGTAGCCTTGATTTCTACAACTGGGGGTTTTTTAGCGGCACTAACGAATCCAGGTACGGTTGGTCTATCTCATCAAATAGCCGAATTACCTGTTTATTCAGGTGCGGGTTATAGATTTTTATTATTAATGGCTATTATTACTTCTGGTGTAATATTTTTAATTCGATATGCTAAAAAGTTAGAAAAGAATCCTCAATTAGTTAAACAAAGTTTAAAAGAGACTGCATCTCACCATATTTATAAAGAGAAGAACTATGAAATTACAACAAGACAAAAGGTTGCAGGGATTGTCGTGATCTTGATGTTTGTTGGTATGATTTATGGAGTATTGACACATCAATGGGACTTCATAAAGTTAGCTGGATATTTCCTGGCAATGGGAGTCATTGTAGGAATTGTTGCAGGAATGTCTGGAAACCAAATTAGTGAATCTTTTAACAAGGGGTTCCGGGATGTTTTACTTGGCGCAATGATTATTGGTGTTGCCCGAGGTGTTGCCGTTGTTATGGAAGAAAGTCAAATCATTGATACGATCATCTATGCGTTATCACATGTGGTTAGTAGTTTACCATCATCGATCACCGTATTAGGGATGCTTGCAACGCAAGGTTTGTTTAATTTCTTTGTACCTTCTGGTAGTGGCCAAGCATTAATTACAATGCCGATTATGATCCCATTAGCAGATATTGTAGGAACAACAAGACAGACTGCTATTTTGGCTTTCCAAATCGGAGATGGTCTATCAAATATTATATTCCCTACTTCAGGATACTTTATGGCGACGATTGCTGCTGCTGGAATTTCCTATGGTAAATGGGCTAAATTTATCTTTCCATTATTGATCGTTTGGTTTTTAATTGGTTGTGGATTTTTGTTTGTTGCTCATGCAATGACATGGGGACCATTTTAAGTTATAAAGGGGTGTCTCATTAGGTCAAAAACCTTTTGAGGCACCCCTTTTTCTCTCTTGACTAAGCTTTGTTTTTCCACAAATCAAACATTGCTTGCGCAAATTCAATTCCTTGATATAACAAAATACTTAATGCACTTGCCGAGAAAACAGCAACTGTAATTAGACGAATCCAAAACACATTGATTCCTCCTTTCAACAAGGGATTATGCGGAATAAATGTTGTTTTGAAAATAATTCGACTTATAAAATACAGCTAACAAAAAATGTTTAATTGATGTTTCATAGTGAGTTTCAGAGGTTGCTAGTTTCGGTAAAAAAATTAAACAAATGAGTAACGTAAGGGATGCAGGTTTAATACTTTGTATTTTCAATTCTTGAAAATCGTATAACTGACTAGTTTCAATTACTGCGTCAGGACCATAGCCTTTTTCTGCAAAGGTCTTTTCAACTGGAAAAGAGGTGTGTAAAAGCAAATAAACCATTGATGAAACTAAAAGAATAACATATTTCATGTTTTCACCTCTTCGTAAGTAGTCAAATCATACCATGATCTATACGAGTGGGAAATAGGCTTAAATTACTAATGCTAAAAATGGACAGTCCTGAATTTTTTCATGAATTAGGTATAGTGATTTGGAGAAGTAAAACCATCAGTCGTATATTTTCTAACGTTCCGCTTAACTTATCTACACGTTACTTCATGGCTGTTAGACCAAGACCGAGTTCAATCTTCTCAGGAGAGTTACCGTTATTCTTAAGGAGAAATAACTTCTAATCTGAAGTAAACAAATCAAATATAAAGGTGGTTATCAAACAGGATTGAAAGAATTTTCTAGAATGAAACTTAGTTTTTATCATATATGTGGTATGAGGACAAACTTTGGGAGGAGAATCTAAGTGTCAGATCTTTTAAAAATCCTTGTATTTTCATTGTTTTTAAGTTTCTTATGGGTAATTCCTCGGTTTGGTCTAATTATTCAATGGATATCGGAACATGTTTGGCAGTCTAGTATAATAGGGTTTTCAATCGTATTTGTACTAGTTATCGTAAATTGGGTTAAGTCAAGAAGAGCGAATAAAGTACAAAATGAACAATTAAAGGTAGAAAAATCTCAAGGATAACCTCATTATTCGATAGCTTCTGTTAGCGAGTACCGGTGTAATATATTTTAGACGTCAAAATAAAAAGGCTTAGGTGCTGGATAGTAACATCTAACTCTTCTATGATAGAAATGCAAAGAACTACATTGGAGTGATAGTAAATGAAAAACATTAAAGTGTATCATGTTGATGCGTTTACCGATCAACCGTTTGGAGGAAATCCTGCAGGGGTTGTACCAAACGCAGAATCAATGGAATCTTTTGAGATGCAATAGATCGCAAAAGAGCTTAATTTGTCGGAGACAGCTTTTCTCATACCTTCAAAAAGTACAAATACAGATTTTCGTATTCGATATTTTACGCCGAGCAGTGAAATTGATTTTTGTGGGCATGCCACCGTTGCATCAGCTTGGTTACTTGGTACGGTATATGATTGGGTAGAAAAATAGAACATGATCACGTTTGGACAAACATTGGTCATGTTCCGGTTGAATTCGTTACTATGCAAGGCGTATTACATGCTGTTATCATGGAACAGGTAGAACCAAAAGTAAAAAAGATAGAGACAGACCTATCTGAGTTAGCAAGCTATATCGGTTTAACTAAAGATGATATTGATACAAATTATCCTGTTAGACGTGGGTATACTGGGAATTGGCACCTACTCATACCTGTCACAACACGTAAGGCCATTGACCAAGCTGTACCTCAGATTCTCAAATTGAAAAAGCATAACGAAAGAATATCTGTACGACTCATCTATTTACATTTGATAGTCAAGAAAAAAATTGCTTGATTTATTCACGTGACTTTGCTCCTTCTGTAGGAATTCATAAAGATCCTGTTACAGGTTCAGCAAATGGGGCATTAGCTGGCTATTTTATACTCGAAGGAATCTTAAATTCAAAAGTAGATCATGTCTTTTGTATTGCTCAAGGGCATGCAGTTGGAAGGCCAGGGAAGATTGACATTATCATCCATGTCGATGATAACAAGCCAATCATTAAAGTTTGAGGTATGGCAGTTCCTACGATTGCTGGTACTTTATTAGTAGGGGGAGAAGAGTAATCTAAAGTATTATTTACCTCCTTTTTTTGTGTATCTATTCGCATAACTAGAGGCTACAAAGGCATCTGGTTTAATTTTAGGTTCAACCCCCATCGTTTCCAACCGGGCCACCATTTCTTTTACATATTCTCGTGTTTTATTGCGTTTCCCTGAACCGATATCGATGTGTCCTTCAATAGAAAATGTAGCTCCTTGGTATACGTATGGTAAGACAATATCAATCAATTTGTTCTTTTTTGCTTCTGAAAACATAGAGACAATCTCTTCTGTTAGTGTAGTTTCTAACGATATTCGTTCATGCAAATGGTGCATTGGCTTAGGTATCGTTATTTTTCGGATGCAAGCCCAAGCACCTTTCCCAGTATTTTGAATCACAATTCCAGTTATAAAAACCGTGCATCGTGCATGAACTTGTGAATCCGTTCCAACCATCAGTCGATAATTGCCACGTGGATTTAATTTCATAAATTTAATAATTCGCTTAAAAACTTGTTCAAACGACATACTTTTTTCTTGTAAATTTTGAAACTTGTAGTGTAACCTTTCTTGTTGTTTCAAATGATCACCTACATTTACTTGGTATAATATCCATCATATGCAAGCAAGCTATTTTTATTAGTTAAATCAGAAAATTATGGCTACTATCCCTAAAATTCGACTAAATCAGTAAGAAATGTTTGCGCATAATGTGTAGTGGTAGTAATATAGATAGAGAATTCAAAAAAAACTTTTCCCAAAACAATAATTGTTGTGAAAAAATAACATGTAATGTAATGGGAATAGTTCGAGCACACTAAAGAAAGAAAATATTAGGAGTGGTAGAAATGAGCAAACAACAAGTTGGAGTTATTGGACTTGCAGTAATGGGTCGTAACCTAGCGCTTAACATTGAAAGCAGAGGGTATAGTGTTTCTGTATTTAACAGATCTTCTGAAAAAACGGAGACTATGTTGAAAGAAGCAGAAGGTAAGAATGTCGTTGGTACATATAGCATTGAAGAATTTGTTGCTTCACTAGAAACACCAAGAAAAATTTTATTAATGGTACAAGCTGGCTTTGCTACAGATGCAACAATTGAGCAGCTTTTGCCACATTTAGAAAAAGGCGACATTTTAATTGATGGTGGAAACACGTTCTTTGAAGATACTCGTCGTAGAAACAAAGAGCTTGCTGAGTCAGGCGTTCATTTCATTGGAACAGGAGTATCTGGTGGTGAAGAAGGAGCGCTTAAAGGGCCTTCTATTATGCCAGGTGGACAAAAAGAAGCATATGATCTTGTAGAGCCTATCTTAAAGGATATTTCTGCAAAAGTTGGCGGAGATGCTTGTTGCACATACATCGGTCCAGATGGTGCTGGTCACTATGTAAAAATGGTTCATAACGGAATTGAATATGGAGATATGCAGTTAATTTGTGAATCTTACCACCTTATGAAAGACGTTCTTGGACTAAGTGCACAGGAATTACATGAAACATTTAAAGAGTGGAATGAAGGAGAACTTGATAGTTACCTAATTGAGATCACAAAAGACATCTTCACTAAGGTAGACGATGAAACAGGAAAGCCTATGGTTGATGTTATTTTAGATACAGCTGGTCAAAAAGGGACTGGAAAATGGACAAGCCAAAGTGCGCTTGATCTAGGTGTACCGTTATCGATCATTACAGAATCTGTTTTCTCTCGTTTTATTTCAGCGATGAAAGAAGAGCGTGTGAAAGCGAGCAAAATTCTAAGCGGACCGAATACTACGTTTGAAGGCGATAAAAAAGAATTTGTTGAAAAAATCCGTAAAGCATTGTACTTAAGCAAAATTTGTTCTTATGCTCAAGGGTTTGCTCAAATGAAAGTAGCTTCTGAAGAGTATGATTGGAACTTAAACTTAGGTAATATCTCAATGATCTTTAGAGGTGGTTGCATTATCCGTGCTCGTTTCCTACAAAACATCAAGGAAGCGTACGATCGTGATGCAAACTTAACGAATCTTTTACTAGATCCTTACTTCAAAGAAATCGTAGAAAGCTACCAAGAAGATGCTCGTGACGTAGTAGCTACAGCTGTTAAGCTTGGAATTCCTGTTCCAGGTCTTGCAAGTGCGTTAGCATACTTTGACAGCTATCGTACAGAAACACTTCCAGCTAACCTTCTACAAGCGCAAAGAGATTACTTTGGTGCTCATACGTATCAACGTATTGATAAAGAAGGAACTTTCCATACAAACTGGATGGAAAAATAATAAATTGTGTAAGGTGGCTTCGACTTAGTCGGGGCTGCCTTTTTTTGTTTGGATAATTTTGTATTTATTATTACTTTGTATTCTGGTACGATGAGTTTACCTGAAAAGGAGGATGATTCATGTCAACATTTTATGTAGAGAAACTGAATTTTAAAGAACCTAAGAAAATAGCGGAAATGTTTGATGCATTGTTACAGGAATCTACGGACACAGTAGAGGAATTAGAATCATGGCTTAAAAAACAGTCAGAGCTATTTGATACCATTGAGGAAGCAATGTCTGGGCATTACATCGACTTTCAATGTCAAAGTGACTCTAAAGAGGCAAAAGAGATTTTTGAGCATGATCAAAGTGTCATTGATCCCCTTTATAAGAAATATAATTCTTTATTTGATGAGGCATTTTTATCTTCTAAGGCAAACGGCCAATTAGACCCTATTTTGTATGAACAGTTGATTAAAAGAAAACAAAATGCGAAAGAAATTTTCAGATTAGAAAATATTGACTTAGAAGTAAAAGAAGATGCACTTGCAACGAATTATTTTGAACATACAGGAGGACTAACCGTTCAATGGGGTAATGAAGAACTGACATTAAGTGAACTTTCTCCATACATACAAGACCCTGATCGTAATACGAGAAAAAAAGCTCTTACTTTAATATCCGAAGCCATCCTCTCCAAGGAAGCAGAGCTTCAACAAATTATGAATGAGCTTATTGTGTTACGTCATCAAAAAGCTCGAAACACAGGGTTAACGAATTACAGAGATTATATGTTTAAAAAATATGAGCGCTTTGATTATTCACCACAGGATTGTAAAAAATTAGCAGAATCAATTCGTAAGTATGTCAAACCGCTCAAAGAAAAATTACAAAAACAGCATAAGACTGAACTAGGTGTTGACACGTATAGACCATGGGATAGACAAGGTGTACCACAAGGACAAAAGCCATTACAGCCTTTTACAACAACTAAGGAGCTTATTGAAAAGTCGAAGGTTATCCTTGGAAACCTTGATCCACGTTTTGCTGAACTTCTAACAACGATGGATGAACGTGGGATGCTTGATTTAAATAGTCGAAAAAGCAAAGCGCCAGGCGGTTTTTGTTCTAATCTCCCTGTATCACAGCTTTCGTTTATTTTTATGAATGCGTCCAGGACACAAGATGATATGATTACTTTGCTTCACGAAATGGGGCATTGTATTCATAATGACTTAATGAGAAAGCAACCAATTGGAGACTATCGTGAGACACCAATGGAATCAGCAGAATTAGCAAGTATGTCAATGGAGCTTTTGACTATGGACCAGTGGAATCTCTTTTATGAAGATGAGGCAGATCTTATACGTGCAAAGAAAGAGCAGTTAAAAGGAATAATCGATTTTCTTCCTCTAGGGATGATTATTGATCAGTTCCAGCATTGGATGTATGAAAATCCAGATCATACATCTGATGAACGCGATAGAAAGTACAAAGAACTGATGTTAGATATAGATTCAAATGTGGTTAATTGGAATGGTTATGAGAAATGGCAACAAACAGCTTGGTTGCGTGTTCTTCATATTTTTGAGGTGCCATTTTATTATATAGAATATGTGATTGCCCAGCTAGGAGCAGTCCAAATGTACAAACAATACCGAGAAAATCCAGAACAAGCACTTGAAAATTATAAAAAAGCATTAGCTCTCGGTTCATCTAAATCTTTACCTGAAGTATATGAGGCGGCAGGGATTCGCTTTGATTTTTCAGATTCGATGATTCAAGAATTAATGGTATTTTTAGAACAAGAATTAGAACAGTTGCAGTAAAACAAAAAGAGTTGTCAGTTGTATGGCAACTCTTTTTGTTTGAGGAGACCTTATAGAAAGGGAATAGGGATATGGGGAAAAAGAGTCTAATCATAATACTGATTTCTAGTTGTATATTATTTTTTTATGTTTGTTTTTTACATATTCAAATCATACGTTACAGTCATATCGAAATTGAGCGAGACATTGATTATGTCATAATATTAGGAGCAAGGGTAAAAGGAGCCGAACCATCCTTATCCCTTAAATATCGAATCGAAGCTGCGGCTGAGTATGTATTAGAAAACGAAGAAGTGGTAGTAATAGCAACCGGTGGACAAGGGGCTGGTGAGGACATAACAGAGGCTGAGGCTATTAAAACGGAATTGATGAGGAAAGGAATTGAAGAAGCGCGTATTTTCTTAGAGGATGAGTCTACTACTACAGTGGAAAACATCCGTTTATCGAAAAAACACATTCCTGATATATCTAGAAAAGGACTCGTTGTTACGAACCGTTACCATGTTTACCGAGCGACAATGATTGCACAAGATCAACAATTAGACATTACCGGACTGCCAGCTAAAACACCAAGAGCTGTTTTGCTGCAATCTTATTTAAGAGAATATTTAGCTATTACAAAGTATTTTTTTACGAGGAATTTTAATTAATATTTAAACGTTAATAGTCGTAAAATCTTTATTTAGTCAAAAAAGATCAAACTTCTCACTTGAAAAGTCAAAGAAGGTCAAATATAATAACCATAGATCGTCAATACATTACAGCCATAAACGGCTTTTCTTTTTATATAATTGGTCAAAAATAGTCAAAGTCAAAAAGGAGGAACTAAAAATGATTTTATGTGACAAATGTCAAAGTAAACAAGCAAACGTAAAAGTAAACGTAATGATTAATCAAATGAAAAAGCAACTTGAATTATGTTCTGACTGTTATCAACAATCACAAAAACAATTTGGAAGGTCATCATTTCATTTAGATGACTTCTTTAAAGGGTTCTTGCAAGAAAGTATGTCAGGATCTAATCACGGTTTTACCCAACAACAAGTAAAAGAGGCAGATCCGGGCCATAACGGAGATGGATTCCTAGATCAACATGGACGCAACTTATCAGATGAAGCAAGACAAGGTCGAATTGATGCTGTAATTGGGCGAGAAAAAGAAATAGAACGTGTAATTGAAGTACTTAATCGTCGTTCAAAAAACAATCCTGTCTTAATTGGAGAAGCAGGTGTCGGAAAGACAGCAATTGCAGAAGGCTTTGCCTTAAAGATTGTAAAAGGGGAAGTTCCAGCTAAGCTTTTAAATAAAGAAGTATACGTTCTAGATATTAGTTCTCTTGTTGCAGGTACAAGCTACCGTGGTCAATTTGAAGAGAAAATGCAACAACTAGTGACAGAATTAAAACAACGAGAGAATGTGATTCTCTTTATTGACGAACTTCATATGCTGGTGGGAGCAGGTAGCTCATCAGAAGGTTCAATGGATGCAGGGAACATTCTAAAGCCATCATTAGCAAGAGGAGAGTTCCAAATCATTGGTGCAACAACATTAAAAGAATATCGAATGATTGAGAAAGATCCAGCACTAGAACGTCGCTTCCAACCTGTTGTCGTCAAAGAACCGACTTCAGAAGAAGCTTTTGAAATTTTAAAAGGGATACGTCCTATTTACGAAAACTATCACAATGTAAAATACTCTGATGATGTATTAAAAGCATGTGTATCATTATCAGACCGTTACATCCAAGATCGCTTCTTACCAGATAAAGCGATTGATCTATTAGATGAAGCTGGTTCAAAATTAAACCTTACGCAAGGTATAACAGACAAAGGCAGGTTAGAAAAACGATTGGACGACCTCACTCGTGAAAAGGAATCTGCAACAAAACAAGAAAATTATGAGAAAGCAGCACGCTTGCGAGATGAAGAACTCGAACTTAAAAAGAAATTAGATAATGATGTTATTGAACCTGTGACAGAAGTAACCATTGAACACATTCAAGATATCATCGAAAAAAGCACAGGTATTCCTGTGAAGAGACTTCAGAAATCTGAACAGTCAAAAATGAAGAATCTATCAGGAAATTTATCTAAGAGAGTAATTGGACAGGAAAAAGCAATTGAAAAAGTAGCAAAAGCAATTCTTCGTGCTCGTGTAGGACTGAAGCCCAAAACTCGTCCAACTGCTTCATTCTTATTTGTCGGACCCACTGGTACAGGAAAAACAGAGTTAACAAAAACTCTTGCTGCTGAATTATTTGGAAGCAAAGATTCGATGATTCGCCTTGATATGAGTGAATATATGGAAAAGCACTCCGTTTCTAAATTAATCGGTTCACCTCCTGGATATATAGGACATGATGAAGCAGGTCAATTAACAGAGCAAGTGAGAAGAAACCCATATTCAATAATTCTTCTTGATGAAATTGAAAAAGCTCACCCGGATGTTATGAATATGTTCCTACAAATTATGGAAGATGGCCGCTTAACTGACAGTCAAGGAAGAGTGGTCAACTTTAATGAAACTGTTATCATTATGACGTCAAATGCGGGTGTGAGTGACAAGAAATTAGGTGCCATCGGTTTTAATGAACCTGAAGGTGAAAGTGTCCTCAAAACTCAAAGCATTCTTGAAAGCTTACGAGATTACTTTAAGCCTGAATTTTTAAACCGTATTGATTCAATTATTGAATTTAACCACCTAGAACAAGAAAATCTCATTAAGATTATTGATATTATGCTAGAGGATTTACAAGAGACACTTACGGAGCAAGGATTATCAGTGACTGTTACAGAAGCAGCTAAAGAAAGAATAGCTGAGCTAGGGTACCATCAAGCATTTGGAGCTCGTCCACTGCGCAGGGCAATTCAAGAACATGTTGAAGATCAAATAACGTCGATTTTAATTAACAGCGATGAGAAGATTACTATGTTCACGGTTGATGTTACTGAAAATGAAATTAAGGTAATAGGTAGATAATAGGCTAGGAAATTCGAACGAAAAAATGTATGTAAATAACTCTTAAAACACACGTTATTTAATAAAAAATAGCGTGTGTTTTTGATGATACAAAAAAACCTACGTGTTGTAATGGTGTAGTATTTATGTTATGTTAATTCCCAGGACAAGATGACCATAAATGTATTTTGGTCATTTTTTTAGGGGGGAATTGAATGGAAAGTGAAAAGAAGCGAAAAATTATGGAAGCTGCCACGAGATCTTTTGCTATTTTTGGGTACAAAGCAACGACAATAGATCAAATTGCTAAGATAGCAAAAGTAGGCAAAGGTACGATTTATTTATACTTCACTACAAAAGAAGATATCTTAAAAGGGATTATTAATGATATTGCTCAGAAAATGAGAGATGTTGCAAATGAATCCATCATACCTGATCATTCTTTTATAACCAATTTTAATGCTGCTTTATCGGGAATTGTTGAATTCCGTGAAAAACATGAATTAACGATCAAGCTGTTTCAAGAGGTGAAGGAACTTGGTACCCCTGCAGTAGTTGATGCACTTCAATCCTTAGAAATTGAAATATGCGATTTTATTGAGTCGAAAATAATTAATGCTATTGAACGTGGAGAAATACGTGAATGCAATCCAAAAATTACAGCATTTCTTATGTTTAAAATGTATATAAACCTTGTTAATGACTGGAAGGATCGCTACGAACCATTACCGAAAGAAGAAGTATCAAATTTAATTAATATGTATTTTATGGAAGGGCTAGCTAAACACAAGTAAGTAAAGTTTAGCTTTTCTTTTCAAAAGCTAATGACCTAAAAACCGATATAGTCATTAGTGCTTTATCGTCAATTTTTTATAATATAATTTCAGTTCTTTTAAATTTTGGAGGAGAGTAATGAGAAATATATGGAGCATTTTCAAACAAGATCTTCTAAATCTTAAGCGTGTCCCACTTGTTGCTATTTTGCTAATTGGATTGGCAATATTACCAGCTACTTATGCTTGGTTTAATTTAGGTGCCGCTTGGGATCCTTATGGTAATACAAAAGGGATTCAGGTTGCTCTTGTAAATGAAGATCATGGCACAGAGATTAATGGAGAGTATATTAATATAGGAGAAGAACTAGTTGAAAACTTGGCAAATAACGAAAATTTAGGTTGGACTTTTGTTTCAAGAGACGAAGCTGAAAAAGGAGTCAAACATGGCGATTATTATAGTGGTATATATATACACCATAACTTTACAGAAGACTTAGTACAAGTATTATCAAATGAGCCTGTTCAGGCAGAGATTTTTTATCAGGTAAATGAAAAGATTAATGCAATTGCTCCAAAGATGACGTCAGCTGGTGCTTCAACGATTGTAAAAGAGATCAATGATCAATTTGTAGAGGAAGCATCTAAAGCATTGTTTCAAGAGTTTGATAGAATAGGCATAAAGATTGAGGAGGAGCTTCCTACTCTTCGCAAATTAAAGCAAGTAATCTATGACTTAGAACATCGTTTCCCTGAAGTAAATGAGTTTGCTAACTGGCTTATCGAAATTGATGAAAATTGGTATAAAATTGAAAGTCATGCAGATAGAATTATAGCTATGGAAGAGCACATTCCACAAATTAATCTAATAGCAGAGCAAATCTTAGAACTTGAAAAACAATTTCCTCAAATTTATAAGTTTACTGATGAAATTTTATTACTTGAAGAAAAAATACCTGAAATTAAGAAAGTCGAAGATGAAATGGAGCATATTACGCTTCAATTCTCTAAGATTAATGACAACTTACAAGAGGCATTAGAAGGGACAAAAAATGCTCAAACGACGATTCGATCTGCAAAAGAAAGCCTTTTAGCTCTACAATCAAAAGGCAAGACGGTGCAGGAATATGGGAATGCATTTACAACCTTTTTTGAAGATGCACAGGCAACAGCTAATCCTGTTATTGATACGTTAGCTCAGCAGGTACTCTTTATCAGCCAGACGACTTCAGCGATAGACCAATCACTTGCGATGCTTGATAATGAACAAACCCAAGCACATGCTAAAGAGTCCTTGAATAGAGTTAATAAAGAGTTAAGCTCACATATCCGTGTGTTAGAGAACGGATTGAATATGTATATTATTTTATATGAGACGTCAAAGGGTGAGGGGCTTCTTCCGGTAATAGATCAATTATCGAGAATAAAAGAAATGCTTGAAACACTTCAAAAAAAAGTTGTAGTTATAACGCAACTTGAAGAAGGCAATAATCTTGGACAGGATCAAGTTGGTTCAATGAGAGAAAAGACTAAAATAGTAGAAAAAAGATCGAATGAACTTCATACGTTCATAAAGAGTGAAGGAGCTGAAAGTATTGAAAAAGCAATTGAAGCTACCCATTCACAATTAAATCAGGCGGATGGGGCCTTTGAAGAAGCTTATTCTCAACTGGAATCAATGGAAGAAGTATTGATTCATGCAGAGATGATAACTGTAACAGGAGAAGAAAACATCAAGGAATTAATCGAGAGGTTACCTGAAATAGAAGTAAGAATAAATGAAATAACAGACAAAATCCAAAAGGATCTACCGGCTGTCATTGAGCTTATTAAAACATTGAGTGAGTTTATAAAAAATGATTTACCCGTAATTGAAGAACAATTAAACCAAGTAACCGTTTTTATCAGGGAAGATCTTCCTAAGATAGAATCTAATTATCTGAAACTAACTAAAATAATGGAAGAAAGCTTACCTGATGTTCAGCAGTCAATCAATGAACTAGCTGAATTTAGTCGTGAACACCTTCCTGAAGTCGAAGCGAACATTAAAGCAGCAGCAGAGCGAATTAAAGTGATAGAAGATGATGAGTGGATAAGTGACCTTATTTCAATTCTACGAAATGATTTAGATGAAGAAAGTGAATTTTTTGCTAATCCAGTTACCTTAATTGAAGAGGAATTATTTCCTATTCCGAATTATGGTTCAGCTAATGTACCTTTTTATACAACATTAAGTCTCTGGGTTGGGGCCTTACTCTTATCAAACTTAATTAGTACGAATCTACATTCGGGCGATCGTGTGGAAAGTTATACTCTCCGACAAATTTACTTTGGAAGAATGATTCTATTTCTTATAGTTGGAATTCTCCAAGGGATTATCGTTAGTGTAGGAAATTTAACTTTGTTAGGTATTTATGCGGCACATCCATTCCTTTTAGTTTTATTTTCGATCATTATTGCCGTTGTTTTTATGACAATTGTTTATACTCTAACATCAATCTTGGGGAATATTGGGAAAGCGTTAGCTATTGTTCTTCTTGTCTTACAGTTATCGAGCGGAGGTGGAACGTTTCCAATTGAAGTAGCTCCACCGTTTTATCAGGTTGTACATCCGTTTATGCCATTTGCTTACGCAATAAATCTGTTACGTGAAGCTGTTGGTGGTATCATCCCTGCCTTAGTGTGGAAAAACTTATGCGTGCTTGCTAGTTTCTGGCTCCTTGCAGTAACAATAGGTTTCTTGTTAAAACCAATCCTTGCTGGTAGAATCGAAAAAACAGTTCAAAAGTCAAAATCGAGTCGACTTATTGAATAATAAAACTTAACATAGAAATAAAGACAAAAAGGTTTTGGAAAGGTCTCCAAAGCCTTTTGTCATATTTAATAGTACTTGTAATAGAGCGAGTGCTCTCATAATAAAGAAAGAAAAAAGAAGGAAGGCTGCTCGTCTCCACAAGTCCAAAATGCCTTAGGTTTGCCAGACGGTAAAGTTAAAGATACGGAGAATTACGTCAAAAAAGTGATTAACGAAGAACGTGCAGGTAAACCCGTATCCCGTGTCATTTTTGATGAATACTCCGATGTTATTGCAATAACAATTTTAATGTTTATAGATCAAAAAAAGAAGTCCTGTCACATTGGTACATGGATTGGATATGATTATTGGGGCAAGGGATATAATCAAGCATCAAAAATAGCAATCCTAGCAATTGCTTTGGAGAGCTTTGTTTAGAATACGTTTTTTCAGGGGCACGGGAAGTAAATATCAGTTCTCAAAAAGCTCAAGAAAAACTTCCATTTATCAGGCTTCATGTAGAATCAGAGTTTCCTAAAAGAGCATAGTGCTCTTTTAGCGAAAAGAAAAGCAACCGTGTAAACGTCTTTTATAGTGAAAACTTTTTTTCCATTTATTAAATGTATTATAAATAGAAGGTATAGGAATAAGTATAAAGGATTAATATAGATTCACTTTTGAAACAGTAAATTAATTTAAAATAATATTACATGTAAATCTCTGTTATTTCCTGCATCAAATTGACAGGTGATAAACTATTAGAATATAATTTTTTGTGGTTTAATAATAAAAAAGGGGGATTTACATGAAGCGCATTTCAACGAAGTTTCTCATCATCATGCTCGCTCTAGTTGTCGGTTTTGTTGCTGCTTGTAGCAATGATTCAACAAATGAGGGTTCTAACACTGATAACGAATCAACTCTTACAATTGGGGGGGACCTAAATATTGGTGTTGTATCTGATCCTGTTTCATTAGATCCACATGGTGCGAACGAAACAGTTGCTAACACAATCAATGCAACTATTTATGATCGCCTTGTTTACATGGATCAAAATTCAGAAATTCAACCAGGGTTAGCTGAATCGCTCGAACAAATTGAAGATACGGTTTGGGAGGCGAAAATCCGTGAAGGTGTTACGTTTCATGACGGAACGGAACTAAATGCGGAAGCTGTTAAGTTAAGCCTTGACCGTGTGCGTGATCCAGAAGTTGCAGCGCCTGTTGCATTTTTATTTGGAATGGTAACGGATGTACGTGTAGTTGATGAATTCACTGTACATATTGAGACGGAATTTCCATTTGCTCCACTTCCAGCTCATTTAGCTCATACTGCTGGTAGTATTATTAGTCCGCAATTAATTGAGCAATCATATGAAGACCTTGCAAATGGAGAAAATCCATTTGCTGCAGCAAATGAACAACCATCAGGTACAGGTTATTTCAAATTTGAGAGCCAACAGCCTGGAAACTCAGTAACTCTTTCTAAAAACGAAGATTACTGGCATGAAGAACAAGCGAAAGTGGACACAGTGACTTTCAAGGTTATTCCTGAAAGCTTAACGCGTATTGCTGAGCTAGAAACAGGGGAAATTGATATTAATTTTACTGTTTCTCCTAGTGATGTTTCGCGTGTCGAGAGCAATCCTGATACTATTGTTGAACAAGTTAATAGCACGAGAATGGTTTACCTTGGTTTCAATACTGAAGTAGAACCGTTAAACGATGTAAACGTTCGTCGTGCGCTACACATGGCTGTAGATAAAAATGCCTTAGTTGAAGGAATTTTAGATGGTGTTGGAATTCCAGCAGATACTCCAATTGCTCCAGGTGTATACGGTTATAGTGAAGGTGTCGATACTATTGAGTATGATATTGAACAAGCAAAAGAACTTCTTGCAGAAGCTGGATATCCTGATGGTTTTGATGTTACGTTGTTAACAGATGATGAGCGTGAGCGCCAAGACTTAGCTGTTGCACTTCAATCTCAACTAGCAGAAATCGGTGTAAATGTTAACATTGATACGTATGAGTTCGGAACCTATATAGAACGTGCGGGTTTAGGCCAAATGGAAATTTTCTTAGGAAGCTGGGGAACAGTGACTATAGATGCTGACTATGGTCTATACGCAGTATTCCATTCCAAAAATATTGGACCACCAGGAAATCGCTCTCGTATTGTAAACGAAGATTTGGATGAACTTCTTGATGCAGCTAGACAAGAAATAGATCCAGAAACTCGAATTGATTTATATGCACAAGTTCAAAACAAACTAGCTGAAGAATCTCCATATGCATATTTATACTTCCCTGATAACATCTCAGCAGTACGTTCCGATGTTGAAGGATTTTGGCAATATCCAAGTGGTTATTTCTTCTTACGTGATGTAACGTTAAATCGTTAATTATTGATAAAAGCTGTCTCTAGACAATGATCTTAAGAGACAGCTTTTTTTATTTATTTTATATTGGCATTGGTTCAGCAACAGTTGATAATATATTTATAATTTTAAAAAACGTATTGGTATTAAGGCCTCACCTAGGAGCATTTCTCAATCAGAGGTGAAATTTATAATACTTTTAAAAATATTACTTGAATTTTGTATTAGAGATTGATATTATTAGAAACAATAAAGTTGTTAGATATTTTAAAAAATAAATAGCGATAAACTTCTTATCCAGAGTGGTAGAGGGACAGGCCCTATGAAACCCGGCAACCTCATGTCAAATAAATGACTTGAACGGTGCTAATTCCTGCAAAGGTATAACCTTTGAAAGATGAGAGGAATGTATTTAAATAATACATACTAACCTCTCTATAAAATTATTAGAGAGGTTTTTTGATGGATAGAAGAATTATCGCTCAAAAGGAGCGAACATTAATGGAAAGAGCAGTGTTTGGAGCAAGTGAATTTTTCAGTCAAAAGGCTTTTATTACAGATTTTCGTGGTATTGAGTATATTCAAATTAAACAATTAAAAGAAAAGAATGTAGATATTGTAGAAATTTGGTTTGATCCTTGGAAAGTATCCTATAATGAATTATTAGATTTGTTTTTTGATTTGCATAACCCAACAATTAAAAATGGTCAGGAATGCAAGAATCAATCTTATATTTTCTTTACTAATTTTAGCCAATTAAAGATAGCCAAACAAAAGAAAAACCAGCTAATACAAGTTTTTAAAGATGAAATGATCACAGAAATCATTCCGGTGTTTGAACATAATGATACAGGGAAAGATATCAAGTTAATATCATAATAAGTCTCATTCTTAGTAAGGTTTTTACAAATGGTAATAGACGGCTGATGGAAAGCAACATAATCGTTTTAGCATGAAAAGTAAATAATATTTGAAATGGCTGGTTGTTAAGGGGAAGAATGAATCACTTCTTGCACGATCATAACTACCAGCCTTCAGGTGTAACTCGTTTGTACAGAGCCGAATACATGGTCGATTTTAAAAAATGTTTATAAAACAAATTTGTTTTCATACATTTATATATACGCACATAATAACTCTAACTGTCTTAAAAGCGAAGACAAGGGAGGAATAAAATGGCTAGAAGACCACCAGTGTTACAAAGAGGAGATACGATTGGATTAGTTACAGCTGGCAGCCCTCTTGATGCTAATATAATAAATACTAGAGCTCAAACAATTAGAGATATGGGTTTTAATATTGCTTTTGGCAGAAACGTTTATTCATTTGAGGGAATCGTAGCTTCATCGGCAGAAAAAAGAGCCGAAGATGTTATGGAGCATGTTCACTGATCCAAGTGTCAAGATGATACTAGCAACACGTGGAGGGACTGGGGTTCAGACCATTCTCCCGTATCTAGACTACGATGTAATAAGAGATAACCCTAAAATCATTTCTGGTTATAGTGACATTACCGTACTACTTAATATTTTGAATCAATTTAGTAACTTAATTACGTTTCACAGCCTAATGCTTGGTGATTTTAGAGCAGATACTCCATCTTATAATTACAATCAATTCTTTCAAGCTACTTCTACCGCAATTTCTCCTAGGTCTATCCAAAACCCACCGAATATACCACTGATGAGTTTAGTACAAGGTAATGTAACGGGCCCGATAGTAGGTGGAAATATGACTTCGCTTGTCAATACTCTGGGTACACCATATGAAATTGATACTAAGGGGAAAATAATTTTCTTAGAAGAAATCAATTCTCCCACGACAAGTATATTTCGCTATCTTACTCAGTTATCAATGTCAGGCAAATTTCAAGATTGTATTGGTATTATAATGGGAGAATGCACCACTTGTCCTGTGGCTTATGGTACTACGTATGCAGATTTGATAAGGGATTGGTTAGTACCCTTAGGAAAACCTCTCATGGTCAATCTTGCTACAGGACATGGCAATTTTAAAGCTGCTATTCCAATAGGTGCATCTGTTAATCTCAATACAATAGATAATACATTAACTGTTCTTGAACCAACTGTTTCTGTTTAGATAAACAATAAATATCAGGTCACTAGTCACACTTAAATTTAATTTAGTAGTTCTAAAAAGCTTATAGTGGAAGAATTGATAATAGCTAGGACTAATATAAATTAAGCTACGGATATTAATTGTAATTATTAATAAATAGTTTATCTCCTTCAAGCCACTCTGCATAAAAACTTGTTTTACATTTGAAATTCCTGCTTTATTGAGCTCATTAAATAGCCACTCTTCGTTGTAACCAGCCGTTGCTAAATTATCATATAAAATTTCTCCATCTGAGATAACCATAGTAGGTAAAAAAACAGGTTGTGGTTTCATGTTGATATCTTGTTTTGTAGCAGTATCATATAAGGATTTTTTCAATATACTGACAGAGCCATCAGGTTCTAAAATTGCATACTCTACTTCACGAACAGAAAAAATATCCTTTTTCCTTAGAAGAATTTGCAACTGATTAATGTCCAGGCGACTCTTCTTTAACTCTTGAAAATCTATGATACCAATTCGAATAATTATTGATGGATTTCCTTCAAGAAGTGATCTTGTTTGTCTAAATTTTTGAGTCAGAATCTCAATGAAAAAAATAAGTGTCCCCCATAAAGTTAGAGCATAAAGAACATATTGTAGGCCTATTTCTTTATCATAAATTGCGTTTCCTACTAGTTCTCCAAGTACTAGAGCAGATATAAAATAAAATGGGCTAAGTTGTGTAATTTGCGTTTTCCCGAGGATCTTTGTAACTAAAAGTAAAGCAAAAAAACCAATCGTTAATTCAATTGTTAGATAAATAAAATTTGTATTCATATTTACCTCCTACTTACAATACATTTATTTTATTCCGATTAAAGTAGGGATATCCAAAAAAATGAAAAGCTTTATCATAGTTGAAATAATATCGAAAATTAATGTAGAGTTTTTTGATACCATTTGTAATGATGTAATTATGTGAAAAGAATAAACAAAATGATTTTAATACAAAATAGTCAATTTATTTATGTAATCTATACTCAAGTTACTCTCTATGGTAATTTTTTATTGTAGTATACTCCTAATAATAGAGAGGTGGATTATGAGTGGAAATTCATAATTTAATTGAGTCAAAACAATATTTTGTTAATGAGACAAAAGTAAATTACTATGTTGTCTATGAAAAATTTGAAAACATTGAGGCTTTGATTAAGGAGAACAGAATTGAAGAAAGAAATCAAGGTACGGAAGAAATCATATACATTTTTCATGGGTACGGTAAAGGGGATCTGTTACAGAAAATATGTAGTTATCGGCTAGATATTGATCATAAATCCATTAGTGCCACTCTAAATACTATAAAAGAAGAGCACAAGGAAATTTTTAAGTAGAGTGGAGGGGTGTCTCAAAAGGTCAAAAAAAGACCTTTTGAGACACCCCCTAATTCTAACTCATATAACTTATATATTAGAAAACATTAAACTCAGTATCGGCAAATGATTCGGCTTAGAAATCCTTCTGATTAAACCATAAAAAAATAGGGCTTACTAGTGTAAGTCCTATTTTTTTTATGAAACTAGATAACTCCCTGTGAAATCATGGCGTCTGCAACCTTTTTGAAACCAGCAATATTTGCACCAACAACAAGGTTTCCAGGTGCATTATACTCTTGTGCAGCTTTAATACTATTTCTATAAATGTTTTTCATTATGTCTTGGAGCTTCTCATCAACTTCTTCAAGCGTCCAAGAAAGTCTCATACTATTTTGCGCCATTTCTAATGCTGAAACAGCAACTCCACCAGCATTTACAGCCTTAGCCGGACCGAATAGTACTTTATTAGCATGGAATATATCTATTGCGTCTAGCGTTGAAGGCATATTAGCACCTTCCCCGACAGCAATTACTCCATTGGATACTAATAAGTTTGCAGCTATTTCATCGATTTCATTTTGTGTGGCACAAGGTAAAGCGATATCACAAGGAATCGACCAAATACCTGAGCATCCTGGATAATACTGTGCGTGAGTGTGTTCTTGCACGTACTCACTAATTCGTTTACCTTCAACTTCTTTTAATTGTTTAACAGTATCAACATTTATACCTTGAGGATCAAAAATATACCCACTTGAATCACTACAAGCAACTACATTCCCGCCAAGCTGTTGCACTTTTTCGATAGCATAGATAGATACATTACCAGAACCGGATACGACTACTGTGCTACCTTTGAAGTTAAATCCTTTATCTTTTAGCATTTCTTCCACAAAATAAACAGTTCCATAACCTGTTGCTTCTTTTCTTCCTAAACTGCCACCATAAGCCAAACCTTTCCCTGTTAAGACACCAGCTTGAAAACCACCACGCATCTTTTTATATTGGCCAAACATATACCCAATTTCTCTAGCACCTACCCCGATATCTCCAGCAGGCACATCGACGTCAGGACCAATATATTTTGAGAGTTCACTCATGAAGCTTTGGGTAAATCGCATAATTTCTTTGTCAGATTTTCCTTTTGGATCGAAATCAGATCCCCCTTTTCCACCGCCAATTGGCTGACCAGTTAAGGAATTTTTAAAAATTTGCTCAAAACCAAGGAATTTAATAATACTTGCATTTACTGATGGGTGGAAACGAAGGCCACCTTTGTACGGTCCGATTGCACTATTAAATTGGACACGAAACCCTCGGTTTACTTGTACCATGCCTTGATCATCGACCCAAGGAACTTGAAAGCTTATAACACGTTCTGGCTCTACCATTCTTTCGAGAATCCCGTGTTCAATATATTTTGGATTAGAAGCTAGTACTGGAACTAAAGAGTCAAAAACTTCCTTTACTGCTTGATGAAATTCGCTTTCATTTGGATTACGCTTCTTTACTAAGTTATAAACATCGTCGACGTAACATTTTGCGAATTGTGTTTCTTGATTCTGGTGTTGTATTAATGTAGACATGTTTTACCCCCAAGCTAAAAAATAGTTATATTACAAAATCATAAAGCAGATTACAAAATACTTTACGATTGTTTGTTAATTTTTCTGTTATGGTTTATCTTATTATTTATAAATGTTCTGAACAATATAGAAAAGAGATAAAATTAATGCCGAAATGAGATGAAAGGTGAGGACCGAAATGGAATTGAGACAAATTAGATATTTTATGGAAGTTGCTAAACGAGAGCATGTTACAGAGGCCGCAGATGCTCTTCACGTTGCTCAATCAGCTGTTAGTCGACAAATATCCAACTTAGAATCAGAATTAGGAGTTGATTTATTTATAAGAAAAGGAAGAAGAGTAAAGGTAACACCCATTGGAGAAATGTTTCTAGAGAGAATGAAGCAAGCAATAAATGTCATTGATAATGCACGTATAGAAGTGGAAGAGTACTTAGACCCAGAACAAGGGACGATTCGAATTGCATACCCTATTAGTATGGCAGCATATACACTACCTAGTGCAATTGTTGCTTTCCGAGAGAAGTATCCAAAGGCAAAATTTCAACTTAAACAAGCTACATATCAGAATTTAATTTTTGGTGTTATTAATGGCGATTTTAATATGGCAATGATCGGTCCTCTACCAGAGGAAAACAAAAAGGTGAAAAGCAAAATTCTATTTACAGAGAGGGTTGTTGCGCTATTGCCTCAAAATCACCATTTAGCTGATAGACAATCGCTAACGTTAAATGAACTACAAGGCGAGTCATTTATTTTATTACCAAAAGGTTTTGTTTTGAGGGATCTAATAGTGGAGGCTTGCTCGCAGTCAGGGTTTAATCCAAAGATTGCATTCGAGGGAGATGATATAGATGCGCTAAAGGGGCTGGTATCGGCAGGTTTGGGTATTACGTTAATACCTGAAATTACATTAGTTGACAGTGTACCACATGCAACCGTGAAAATACCTGTTAATAAACCGGCTGTAACTCGTACAGTGGGTATTCTTGTACCAAGTGAACGACAGTTATTACCTACAGAAAAGTTATTTTATGAGTTTCTCATAAACTTTTTCAAAGGAGGGGATATGTTGTGAATGAAAGACAAAAGTTGTATAAGGATGATCAAGGTCTAATTAAGAAATGATTTTGAAGGTCAAGTTCATTATGTGAAAAAAGAATTATTTCTTGAGAGTCAAGTCTTGATATATGGTATTGGACTTATATTTTTTGCAACAGTGTTAGCTTATATTGTGTATACTATCGGATAGAGAAATACGTGGAATCAAGTAAGGCAGCCATTCTTTCAACTATCGAGCCAGTTGTGGCTATTTCTGTTGGCGTTATCATAAATGGGGACGTATTATCTTCTTGGAATGTTTTTTGGTATTAGCCTACTTTTTTCGTTATCTTTAACTATACAAAAATAGCATTTAATCGGATCGTATGTTCTCCTCTCCGATTAACGTTCTAACAGTCTATTAACTTTTTCTATAAATTGTTATACAATAAATTGTTTTGCTCAAGAGTGCGATGCTTAAATAAAGAGGGCATCGCTTTTGTTATTTGAATTTCCCCGCTTTTACTATTTCATATCATTTTGATATTAATCCTATCTTTTATCCGTATTGATAAGATTGATTTACAAAATTAAAATACAAGTAGAAACAATTTAGATCGATCATCGATCGTTTTGTTAGAAAAGTAAGCAGGCCGATAAGATTACTGCGTGAATAATAGTTTGAATATTCTGATTTATATTTAAGATTTATGAATTCCGTAACATAAAATAAAACATATGACAGAGGTGGATGAAAAGATGTTTAAAAAAGTGGACAGAAAGTGGACTGAATGGCAAAAGAAGGTCATCTACGAAGAGTTCGTAGAGCCAGATTTAGACGAGGAAAAGTTAAAGAAAAAAATAGAAGAAGTAAACAAGAAATATAATGGCTTTCATGGTAACATGAATAAGAACGCTAAATTAAGAAAAACGATTTAACTTTAATTACCTAGAGATAAATATTGTTTTTCAATAATTAACACTCCATTAGTAGCAACCGATTATTATTATGTCGGTTGCTTATTTCTGTTTTTCTGGATGCATGTAGCGTTGACCTTATTTTCACTTCCATAAAAATATACACATGTATAAATGTCGCTCCTATGAAAAATCGATTTATTGGCAAATCCTCTGCACCGTGCCACCCTCCAACAAATGCCGCTTCTTTTCATTCGAAGATCATTCTGTACGAATCCACACCTTGTGAAAAATTGCATCATATTATATACTACATTACAACACTAATGCACTACTCCTGAGAGGAGGGGAACATTTGATTTTAGATTCAGACAGCTCAAAACCGATTTATGTGCAAATTTCTGAATGGATCGAGGCTGAGATTTTACGCGGACATTTTACAACCGATCAAAAAGTTTATTCTCAATATCAGCTTGCTGACAGATTTAATATTAATCCTGCCACGGCTGGTAAAGGGCTAACTTTACTTGTAGAAGATAATATTCTTTACAAAAAAAGAGGGCTAGGAATGTTTGTAGCTGAAGATGCGAGAGAGAGAATTAAAAACAAGCGGAAAAATCAAACGCTAAAGAAACTCATTTTTGAGCTAGTTCTGGAGGCTGAGTATCTTGATGTAGATGAAGAAGAATTAGTCGAAATGATTAAATCAATAAAGCGTAAGGGGGAAGTACAATGAGCGTGATCGAATGCAAAGATGTCACAAAAGTCTATAGGAACATAGCGGCGTTAAAAGGTGTATCATTTGCAATTGAAGAAAACAAGATAACCGGTGTAATTGGTCGAAACGGGGCCGGGAAATCAACGATGTTAAAAATACTTGCTGGGTTTCTAAAAGAAACTTCAGGAGAAGTGCATGTTTTGTCCGAGCGTCCATTTAATAATTTAAAGGTGTCAGCGAATTTAATTTATGTAGATGATCAAATGAGCTTACCTACATCGTTAACTTTAAGCGATATATTAGAATGTGCTGGCGATTTTTACCGGAATTGGGATAAGGAACTTGCAAATAGGTTATTTGATTATTTCTCTTTTCATCCTAAGCAGCGTCACAACAACCTTTCAAAAGGAATGAAAAGCACCTTTAATATGATTATAGGCTTAGCGGCTCGTTGTGCAGTTACGATATTCGATGAGCCGACAATCGGCATGGATGAAGCAGTACGGAAAGACTTCTATCGTGCTTTACTTAAAGATTACATCGCTTATCCGAGAACGATTTTGTTATCTAGTCATCACTTACATGAAGTGGAAGACCTTTTAGAAGATGTTTTTATTATTAAGGAAGGGAAAACCCTTCTCCACGTGCCATTAACGGACTTTAAAGAAATGGCAATTGGGTTGAGTGGAGATTTAAGTATCGTGAATCCATTAATCTCAGATAAGGAAGTGTACCATTTAGAAGAAAATGGAATCAAGCGGACGTATGTTGTTGTGGAAAATAACTTCACAGAAGCAGAGCTTCATGAAGCTAAGGTAAAAGGGGTTGACGTTTCTCCTGTTTCTTCTAGTGACTTATATGTATTCCTAACGAATAAAACAAAAGGAGGGATTGAAGATGTCTTTAACCGAGGTTAGCTTTGCAAGTGTGGTCAAAAGTCAGTTTCGCTATAAAGTAAAAGCATATTTAGGGGTGTTTGTATCATTGATGATCTTGCAGCTCATTGCGATTATTTTTTCCTTTAATGGTGTCAGCTCGTTCGGAAGTGGCTCGGATAGCTTTTCTGTTACGGTTAGTCGTTATTCAGCTAATATGGTGATCACTTTTACGTTCCTATGGGCGTTTATTACAGCGATTTTGCTGACAACAAGAGCATATCGATATGATGATTTTTCTTTTGTGACTAATCGTCTTAGCGGTAGTCTTTCTACGGTACTTTTCCTCCTATTTGCATGTGCTGCTGCAGGAATTTCAGCGATGTTATCGAGTTTTTTATTGAAGAACATTATTTACTTCTTTTTTACTGATATAACGCTAGCAGGAGGTTTGCCTCAGGCTGCACCAGGTGAGTTTATCATAGGAACGATTGCAACCATTTTATATGTAATTTTGTTTAGTTCAGCTGGTTATTTTATCGGCACGCTTGTTCAACTTCACAGGTTTTTCGCTGTTTCAGTACCAGGTGTCATCTTTGGGTCTTTGTTTATTGGTGACCAGTCTGGTTTAGGAAATGTGATTGTTTGGATCAATGAATTTCTATTTAGCGAAACATCTTTTTTTATTTTCATTAGTAAAATCATCATTTTCAGCGGAATCTTTTTCGTAAGTTCGTTTTATCTACTGAATCGATTGGAGGTTAGACAATGATGATGAGTATTATCCTATTAGCCATTATTGCTATTGTGATTGCAGGTGTCGTAAAAGGATCGGGGGCAAGAAAACAGTCACAATGGTTTTCTGGGAGTAGTACAAAGTGGTTTATTGCAGGGTATGCGCTTTTTTTACTTGCTTCTGTCTTGATCTATCAATTGATTCCGAAGACTGATGAAGTTCTTAAACCAGAAATCACACAAGAAGAGATGAATCAGTTCTATAACGATTTTCATAATGCAGCAATAAAAGGTGAGTTAGACTCACTTGAGGGGAGTATAAAAACGGCAGAATGGGTGTTTGACTATGATCAACCTAAGCTACATCTAAGAACTAAATATAGCAACCATATTTCTGTCTCGGTCGTAACGGAACGAAAGTCAACGAACGATGGTACGATTGAAGCATATTACTACACAGGTGTATCCACAGCAGGAAACATTGATATTTCCAATGCTGTAAGCAGGGTCGACTTAGAACTTGATGGAAGTACGCTTGAGCTTATGCGACCTGAAGTGGTTGAACGGCACTTTGCTCAATTTATACAAGAGTTTACCATCACTCAATTTTCGGAACAAAAAAGATTAAATAATGGACATCATACACATATCGCGCCAGAAGTGTTGTATTTAAAAATTCCAGAAGAGTTAGAGATTGTTGACTATGCAAATGTGTTGTGGGAGTAAAACAGAAATAAAAAACAAAGTGGAATCATAATTTTGTTTATGATTATAGAATTAGTGCTCTCAACAAAACAGGTGGCAACCGAATAGTTGACACCCGTTGTAGTTACGAATTCATTCGCTTTAACTTTAATTATTTGTTTTTGTAATCTTAGTAGTTGTGGTAGTTGTTGTTTGTTGTGGTGATGCGTTATTTTGTAATTGTTGTGTAACTTGTTGAAGCTGGTCGTTAGCCTGTTGTAGCTCTTGGTTCCCGGTTTGGAATTGTTGCTGAGCTTGCATTAAAGACTGTTGAGCCTGTTGAATTTGTTGAGGATCTCCAGATGATTGGGCTGATGATAAAGCTTGTTCTGCTTGCTGTAAGGATTGTTGGGCTTGTTGAACTTGTTGGTTTGTTTGGTTTTGTTGATTCATAAGGCACTACCTCCAGAAATAATTTTTAGGACTGTTAAGCCCATTGATATATTTCTCTTTTCCCACTAGTTATATGCCAATATGTTAGATCCTGTATATAGCACATAAGGGAAAAATTAATAAGTTAGATGAATGAATCAAATCTAAAATAGTGTTTAGCGATAGAAACCTGACTCATTCCCATCAGTGGCGGGATGACAATTTCAAGAGTAAAAGCATAGAATCAGTACTACTGGGTAATCTCATTGGCCATTGGCGATAAATGTTATACGAAAAATAGAAGTGTCCCCACATAGAGGGGATGGTGGAGAGCAACTTCCTAAAAACAAAAAGTGCACTGATTCATAAACATCAGCGCACTTTTTATTTTTAAATTTTATCTTGTTCGTAATAACTCTTAAAACTGAGAGCCACCCATTTGTTGCTCAGCCATTTGAACTAATCTTTTTGTAATTTCTCCACCAACAGAGCCGTTTGCACGGGAAGTCGTGTCAGCTCCTAGTTGAACCCCAAATTCTGATGCAATTTCGTACTTCATCTGATCCAATGCTTGCTGTACACCTGGAACTAATAATTGATTTGAATTATTGTTGTTACTTGCCATGTTAAAACACCTCTTTCTTAGTTTTGAGATTAGTATGTTAAAACATGCTTTTTATATGTAGTGAAACGTTTTGTAAATATTACCAATAGCAAAGAGTAAAAATATCATAACGCTTATTGTAAAGCGTTATGAAGGAGCTCTAGTGTTCTTCCTCTTTGACATCTGCCTCACCTTTTACGTCTATATGGGCTACTTCTTTTTTTAGCTTTTCAGTTACGGTTACATTTTCTTTAATTTGCCGGTTTTCAACAGATACTTCATTCACCTTAACAGGATGCTTATGAATTTCAATTTCTTCTTCTTTAATTGGAATTCGTATTTCTTCTTCATTTGCTGCTTCGATTACCATTTCCTGGCGCTTTATTGGAACGGTAATTGTCTTTTTATCTTCTACAACTTCATGATGTATTTTTACTTCTCCTGTTTGTACTCGTTTTTTTGTTAGCTCTAGTTCCTCTTCGCGAAGTTGTAACGTTTCTGAACGTTCCGTTTCCACATTTGAAGTTTTCGTATGTCTTCTAGTGATTAGCATATAACTGATGATCCCAAAAACCCCTCCAATAATTCCACCTGTTAAAAGTGAAAAATTTATTAGCCATCCTAAAAGTATTCCAATTATGACACCAACAAGGATATACTTTCCCATAGGAACCTCCTGATTAATTTTTTTATAGCTTTCCCCGACCTCTTGTATTTATGAAAAACCCTACTTACAATAGTAAGTAGGGGCCAAATAATATTAATCTTCTCTGATGATATCTGTATCACCATGTTCCTCAATCTCTGCCACTTCTTTATGAAGGACATCTCGTACTTGTTCTGTTTCTTGGACAGAACGCTTATGAGCGGAAACTTCACCGGTAACAACAGTATGTTTATCCACATCAACCTTTTCTGCTGTGACTGGAATATGAATCGTTTCTTCTTCGGTGATAGGATCATCTGTTGGCTCATGATCAACTGCTCTTTGTTCAATAACGACTTGATCATGAGAGACAGGAACATTGACTGCTTTTTCCTCTTCAACGATATCTTTATGAAGAGTCACATCACCAGTTTCTACACGGTATTTATCTATATCTAATTCTTCTTCACGCAGATCTAAATGTGCACTTTCTTGTGCAAATTCTGTATCTGCAGCTCGATCTACTTCACGTGCCTCTTTACGGATTTCCTTTTGAGTTTCTTCTTCTTCGTTAAACAAATCAAAAAAGCCCATTATGAAAACCTCCTAGGAAAGTGATATTGATCGTGGTACAAATATTATCTTCGCCGATTTACAAGCAAAATATGTAGAGGAATAATACTTTTTGACAAATAAAAAATGTTTTTTTTCAAATAATGATGAGGAAGGATAGTTAAGAACAAGAGGTGTATTTAATGACTAAGAGAAAAGAGCCGCAATTTGAAAGCGGAGAAGATGTATCGGATGTAAGAAAAGGATTATACGGCCTAAATCCTGCAGAAAGTTTGTTGTCTGTGAATTTTGCAACGACTGAAAACGCATATTTGAACGAACATTATCAAGAAGACCCCAAAGAGAACGAATAATAACAACCAAACAGAACAGGGAAGGAACGCCCTAGTCCTGTTCTGTTTGGTTTTATCGTTTGAATTCTTCTTTTAATATAGAAAATATTTTCAGATCACGGTGTTTGCCCTTAACGAGCATGTCTTTTCTGTTTATTCCTTCAAAAGACATTCCAATCTTTTCCATCACTCGTTGCGATCCCATATTCTCAACAAAACATCTTGCCTGAATTCGAACTAAATCCATTTGTTCAAATCCAAATTCTACTACTTTCGTTGCCGCTTCAGACATAATTCCTTTTCCCCAATAATCCTGTGAAATAACATAGCCAATTTCAGCTGTCTTATGAGTTGGTTTCCACCATACAAAATCAATGGTTCCAATAAATTTTTGTTCGTCCTTTAATTCAATCCCCCATGGAGCGACCTGTTGATTCTCATAATTTTGAAGTACAAAATCAATAAATTCTCTTGTATCTGCCAAAGTTTGATGGGTGTTCCATGTTACGAATTTAGTCACTTCTTCATTTGAGCCATAATCATACATAGCTTCTAAGTCATTTAGAGAGATCTTTCTTAAGATTAATCGGTCTGTTGTTAAAATCGGTAAGCTGCTATAGATTTGTTCGACCTTCATCACAATCACCTCAGGTAATATTTTACAAATTATTATAAAGCTTTTGTGAGAGTTTTGGTCTCTTTTTCTAAATTTTATATATTGAATTAGAATAAACTAAAAAAATTAGGAGAAGGTAGAAGCAAAGAATTTAAAAAATGGTGATAAAAACAAAGAGTTTTTTTGTGAAATTGGATAATTTTTTATGTATTAAGTCCATGTAGGGGACGGATATAAGAAAAATACTTTATTGTTATTATAATTGTCTTTATTTTAGGTAAACATCGCACCCAAAAGAATAAGCCTCAAAGCACAAATCAAAATCGATCATACAAATTGAATGAAAAGAGCTTTACAGTGAAAGATAAGATTGAGGTGATTATATGAAATCAACTAAGAAAGCTGAATTTAACATACCGACAGAGGCTAATACAAGTGGTGAAATGGGAATAAGAACAGAAGTAGATCCAGCTCATCCGGAACATACGATCGATCGTTATGCTGGTGATTCAGTGAATGAGCACAAAGAATTAGAAAGAGCTAACGAAGATTTAGCAGAAGAAGAAATCGCTCAGATCATTAATAATTCTTAAATAGTAGTAAAAGGGGTATCTCAAAAGGTCTGTTTTGACCTTTTGAGACACCCCCTCCTTTAATGTTCAACTAAACTTGATAAATTTACTTCCTGTTCATTTTCTGGATCATCAAGAGGAAAGATTCGGGCAATATCGTGGTCATTGCTGACGTTCTGAATATAAATCGGTGTGCCATTATAAGTGACATTTGCCATAACAGGTGAAGCGGCGATTTCTTGAGCTCGTAGCTTATTCATTATAAGTTCCTCCATTCGTCTTTTTCAATTCATACTATTTGCACAAAATGTTAGTATTATTCATAATCGAAACTAGGATTAAAAGAAGGAGAAATACATGAATTACAACAAAAGATGGTTAATAATAGGAGCAATAATTGTTGCATTTATTGTGGTAAATGTAGTGATCACTAATTTGACACAGCATGAAGAGGACAGACAACGAGACGTCAATCCTATGAATAGCAACATTTCTACTCACTAATAATTTTTCCGGTGAAGGAGGGGAATGTGTTGAAATTAAGTATTTTGGACCAAGCACCAATTTCAGAAAATCAAACAGCAGGTATGGCTCTCAAAAAGTCAATGGAACTTGCAAAAGCTGGTGAACGTTTAGGATATAGGATATACGCGCTATTGGATAGCTGAACATCACGATCTTCCAGGACTAGCCTGCTCAGCACCTGAAGTACTTCTAGGCTATATTGGCGCGAATACAGAAACTATTCGAATTGGTTGCGGAGCGGTTTTATTGCCTCATTATAAACCTTATAAAGTAGCAGAAGTATATAACACTTTAGCTACATTGTTTCCTGGGCGAATCGATTTAGGAATTGGTCGAGCTCCAGGAGGTTCTGCAGAGGTGACAAATGCGTTGTCAGACAATTTTTTACAACAAGTATTTCAGATGCCCACGTCAGTGAAAGAACTTCTCCATTTTTTAGATCAAGATTTTCTCCCGGAACATAAATATGTAAATGTTAAGGCAGCACCGATACCAAACATTCCTCCTAAACCATGGCTTCTAGGTACTAGTAAAAAAAGTGCCTTACTAGCTGCCGAATACGGAATGGCTTATGCCTTTGGTTTATTTATGAGTGACAATGATGGACGTATGATTATAGATACGTATAGGCATAACTTCAAACCAAAAAAGATTGGGAATCGTGCAGAAATCATTCTAACCGTTTCAATTATTTGTGCAGAATCAAATGAAAAAGCAGAAGAAATAGCTCTTAGTTCCCTAGTATGGAAAATTCAAACCGAAAAGGGAGAAGGAAAAGAGGGAGTTCCTTCTATCAATACAGCAAAAGAATATCCATTAACAGAGCAAGACCGTCAATCAGTTGCAAAAATGAAAGAAAATATGATCATTGGAGATCCAGGAAAAGTTAGAGAACAAATTATAAGCCTTAGAGAAAAATATGTATTTGATGAATTAATGATCATATCAATCACGCATGACCATGAAGATAGGGTTAACTCCTATCGCTTACTAGCTAAGGAAATTGGATTTAGTCATAAAATTGGAGATTTCGGAACGTACGTTTGTTTTGTGTTTAAATCTACCAATTTCTTATGCTATAATGATAAGGCAATAGAATATCGCTTCTTAAGGGTGGACGGTATATCATCCCCAAATGAAAGGGGGTGAGGCCGGTGACTGTTTTTGAATCACTTATGCTTATGGTTGCATTTGCAACATTGGTAGTTGTGATCCTTACGTCAAAAGAAAAATAATCCACCCTTGCTCTAGAGAAGCAGGGTGGATCCATTGAATTGTGTGATCTGCCGCCCCCTTGAAGGGCAGTCTATTGTGTAAACCGATGGTGTTACCAGCACCGTCGGTTTTTTTCTATTGTATGCATATATATTTTTAGTATACGTTCTCAGTTCAAGAAAATCAAATGGAATGTAACTTTTTCTTATCTCTTCTTTTTAAGGTTCTTTCACTACAGCATATAGCAACGTTACCCTACTTATTAGCAAAATATAAATCTATTGTAGTGTAACTCTATAGACTGCTGCGAGTCTACAGTAACACTCCACCACCTTCACCCTCATGACGTACTTTTCGCTTCACCTGAACAAGCAAGCGCCCAAGTCTTAAACAAACGTTTGATTAAGTTTAAAATGAAGCTCACAAATCAAACCTCGACAAAAATCGAGTTTATTTGTGGAGGTCTTGACTTTTTTGTAATATTATGCGCTTGCCCAGGAAATTCCTTGTCATTTCTCTAGTAAAGGAAAATATGAGAGAGGCACACCACTTATAAGCGCAATAAACAAATAACAATACCCTTATGAAACAAGTAATGGGGGAAGAGTTAAAAATATAAAAAGAACAAAGGGTGGGGGACCAAAGTTTCTTCCCCTTTGCTCTTTTACTAAATTATTAATGAAAGAAGTATGGTAGCCAAAAATATACAGCTGCGACAATAACAATGATAGCAATGACATTTAATCGGAAGCCGGTTTTTAACATGTCTTGAATGGAAATAAAGTTCGATCCAAAAACGACGGCGTTTGGAGGAGTTGAAACAGGCAGCATAAATGCACAAGTGGAAGATAAGGCAACGATAGCCATTAATGCATAGGGATCTATTCCAATACCAGAAGCAATTCCAATTGAGATAGGAATAAACATATTAGCAATTGCTGTATTAGATAGGAACTCGGTCATAAACAGTAAAGACGTAGCAAAGACAAATAAAAGCAATACATAAGGTAGTGTCTCTATGCTAGATAAATGCATTCCAATCCAACCTGTTACATTCGTCTCAACAAAAGCAGCCGCAAGGGATAACCCACCGCCAAATAGTAACAATATTCCCCAAGGTAGTTTCTTCATATCATTCCAGTTCATTAGCATCCCTTTCTGTGATTGACTAGGTACAAGAAAGAGGACGAGAGCTCCAATTAACGCAATAGTCGTATCTGTTATTTGAAAGGGTAAAAAGCCACTGAAAATCCAAAGAGCAACTGTGCTTAAAAAAATAAATAATATAGATTTCTCCTCGTGTGTGATATTACCTAAATTTTTTAACTGTTGCTTGACGATGCTGTCTGGAATATGAGTACCTGATGGGACAGGGAAACGAAATAGAATTAAAACATAAAGTAGAAGTAACAATATAGTTGAAATTGGAAAAGCAAACACAAACCAATCAGCAAACGAAATCTTTTGGTGAAGTACGGAATCTGCAACCCCTGCAAAAATAGCGTTAGGTACAGAACCAATTAGTGTGGCAAGTCCGCCAATGGAAGCTGAATAAGCAACGGTTAGCAATAATCCTTTCGTGAAAGACTCTGTAGAATTTGGATCAAATAATTTTTTGTTTTTCACTTCTGAAATTAATGCCATTACGACAGGGAACATCATTAAGGCCGTTGCTGCATTTGAGATCCACATAGAGAGGAAGGCGGTTGCTAACATGATCCCTAATATAATTCTCTTCGTACTTGTCCCAATAAAAAGTAAAATCGTCATAGCTATTCGCTTATGTAAATTCCACTTTTCTATAGCCAGAGCAATTGTAAATCCCCCTAAAAACATTAATATGATCGGGTTAAAGTAAGCGGCGGACGTTACTTCATAATTCACAGCACCACTTATAGGCAAGAGAATAAGAGGGAGGAGGGAAGTGACGGCAATTGGTAATGGTTCTGTCATCCACCATATAGTGATCAAAACAGTTATAGATAAAACTGCTCTAGGCTCATTTGCCAATCTAGTTATCCCCGGAATGAAATACAATATTAAAGCAAATATCGGACCAAGATAAAGACCAATCCACTGAAGGTTTGAGTAATGGATTCGAATCACCACCCAATCTAAAAGTAAAACCTATATGATACAAGCTTATGTTAACTAAATAGTAATTAGGACATGATTTGTGTGTAGGAGAAGGGAGGAGTAATAGGTATCGATTTTTGTTGAATTTGATATGAATTAAGCTGAATATGTTTAATTAAGTTCGTTAAAATTCAAAAGGAAAAATCACCTTTCGTCTCAAAATTAAGAGTAAACTTAGGAAATGAGATATAAAGGCGAGCCAGAAAATAACTTCTGATAATAAATGTTATGTTAACTAATAAATAATATTTTACGTAATAAAATGTGCACTGATAAAAATACCTAAAGGTCTTAATCACCCTTAGGTATATCCATTTTATCAACAGCTTGTTTTAGATCATCATTGTTAATATGAGTATAAATCATTGTCGTTTGAATAGAAGAATGTCCGAGTTGTCTTCGTAATTTTGGTACATCGTTTATTTCAGTATGATACCTGGTAGCAAATGAATGTCTTAGTTTGTGGACGGATAATGATGGTTTTCCGAAAGCCGCAGCATATTTCTCAATTAATTTCTCAATGGACCGTGCTGTTAATCTTCTAGGTTTTCCTTTTGGACCCATTGGAGCTGCGACAAATAGTGCCTTATTAGACTTATCAACTTTATAGCGTTTTTCTCGAATTTGTAAGTAATCCTGAAGGTCATCCATTGCTAATTTACTAAAGAAAACAAATTGCTCTTTGTTACCTTTCCTTATCACTCGTGCAGTATATTTACTGTAATCAATGTCATCTATATTCAAATTCACGACTTCTGAAAGACGTAGTCCAGATCCTAAGATGAGGGAGACAATAGCAGTATCACGTTCTCGATTTAATAGATGAAAATTATACAGTTTTTTATTATCCTTATTGAGCAAACCATAGTCTGACGCTATAAATTGCCTAAACTTTTCATATTCATCACCAATTAAAATTTTGCCTTCCATTTTATTAGCGATCGTTTCCATGCTTTCTTTAATTTCATTAAACTCAATTTTAGCCATAACATTTCTTTGTAAGTACGGTTTTAATTCACGTGTTTCTGCAATGTTCTGTAAGTAATTAAAAAGAGATTTCAAGGCCGATAATTTTCGGTTAACCGTAATTTCTTTATTATTTAATTGATATTGCAAAAATCCTAAGAAACCTTCAACTTGCTGGGTCGTTAAGGACTCTAACAGTTCAAGGGGAACATTTTTTATCTCACCAGTATGTAATCTTTCATTTTTAAGCCAGTTAAAGAAGATCTTATAATCATGAGCGTAGTTTAATAATGAAGCCGCAGACAATTTCCTTTGTTTATGACTTATGTATTCACCGACATACCATGGTAATTGATCAAGTAACGTATTAAGCTTTTGAAAATACTGTTGTTGATTTGCCATGAAAAACACCTCAAAACATAATGTTCTATATAATCATTATAACACCCAAACATTATTACGTCAAATTTATATTTTACGTAATAATGTTTGGGTGTTAATACTCTCTTTTATTTCAATCTTACTAATCAAATTCCGTTAATTACTTCAAGAATAAAAAATTAAAGCCGAAGAAAAATGCGGCTTCGACTAACTTAAAATTATGTATCAGATCATCATCTAAACATTTACTCTGTCCACAAATAATATTCAATAACTTCTTCCTCATCAGATACAGAAATCCACCCTAAAGCAGACAAGTCAAATTCATTTGAATCTTTTTCAACTTCTAAATAAACGTCCCACTTATTTTCCTCATCACTTCTTGCTGCGTCAAACACTTTTACATCTGCAATAGCAATATCTAAATGATTTACAACTATGTATTCTTCGGCGAATTGAATAGCGATCGTTTCCGCATGATCTAAAGATATCTTTCCAAAAGAGCAACCAACTAGAAAAAGGAACAAAAAAATAACAATAAAACGTAATCTTCTTATTATCAATGTGTACCTCCCTATTAAAATAACACTATTTTTCATTTCTTTCTATAAATATAGACGTATAAGAGCGGTCAAAAGTTTCAAATTTTCTATATTTTCAACAATAAAAAAAGGCTAATTAAATAAGTAGCCTTTAAAAAAATATATTTATAATTATTTAATCATCTTGGAAGTTGGTAATGATGTTGCGTCCCTCTTGCTATATCGTTAAGAATATCTGTGAAATTTGCACCAATTTGATCGAAAGTCATCCCATTACGTAACTGGTTATCAAATGCGTAAATACGTTGCACAATATGCTCATCAGCTGCAACATGGACATGTTTTTCAACATTGGATGCTTTAACCATACGCTGAACTCTTGCATTCACTTCATTGTTTTCTTCCGTAGTTTGTAATCCAATTAATACATTATCATCTTGAATGACAACGCAGGCGTCATCTATCCCAATAATATTTTCAACCTGTTTTTCTATTTTTTGAATTGTATGTCTTTTTTCTTCTTGATTAACAAGTTTGTCAATACCAGCTCTTCTCATCTCATCGTTTTCGGTCGTCTCAGAATCATACCCTTGCCCTCTTATATTAGCTGGGTTTGTTGCCTGATCGTCTATCCCACAGGCGGTCACAGCTAAGAACAGTATTGCTATAACTGTTGATGATAATATTTTTTTATCCATTTAGATTCCTCCTTTTGGATTATTATGGCTAAAAGGAAGATTTTCTAAACTATCAGTATTTGGTGTTTCATAAACGGTTTTCAGCAATATTTGCCAGCAATATTCGTTTGATTTCAAGGAATTATAAAAAAAAATTAAAAGGAAGTGATAACAATGTCTCAAAATACCTCAGATGATATTCGTCAAATTATAAAAAAAGCAAAAGATGATGAGAAAGAAGCAAAGACGGCAGCTGATATCGTCAATGATGCTACTTCTGATATGATTTCACAAAGAACTCAAAATGATCAATCAAAGAATAACCATTAGTACAGAACGTACGTTCCTCGAAAGAACTTCAAACCTTTAAGCAATAAGAAGCTTAAAAATAACCATTGTACTTATTTTATTTCGTTAATGATGTGCAATGGTTATTCAGTTTATTGAACGTAATTTAATGTCTACATTCCTAGAATCTTACCTACAGAGAACTCTTTATTTGAGCGCGCTTCTCACCTTTATTAAGGTGTTTTAATTCACCTTCCAAATTTTAAAATTTGCCATACATAATTTCCAGACGATCAAGTGAATTAGCTAGTGCTGAAATCCAACTTCTAGTCTTCCTCACGCTCTTAATTTCATTAATTGATGTCATCTTAGTAAAAGGGCCGAATGCAATTTTTAAACGATCATTTTCTATTTTATAGCCAGTTGAATACCAAATCCATGCAACAAAAATAGCTAACGGAAAGGTATTAATCCCGTAACTACTTCTCTTTCAATAATTGGAGGGATAGTACAAAAAAGAATGGTCACCCAGATGATCATTCCTAACCATAAGTCTTTTTTTGATGGAAAATACAAAGATGATTTCTCCTTTATTATTTATTCATATCGTATACGTATTTGAAAAAGAATGGTTTCAATTGTACAAATACGAATGCTGTCCTAACGTCATCAATGATGAATGAGCGTTCCTAAGAAAATTAGAAACGCTCACCTGCATGTAACACTATTTATGTACTATATCTTCCTTTAACGAAGCTACTCTTTCCAAAGCTTCTGTTATATCACCTTCCGCTACACCAAAATGAGCAAGAGCATCATGTAGATGTTTAGCAATCGTATCAAAATGAGAAGGTTGAATGTTCAATCCTCCGTGCGCTTTTTCCATTGACTTGCCTTTATATGTTGGTGGACCACCTAAAGCATAACTAATAAATTTCGTTTGATGAAGCAGTTGTTTTTCCATATCAGTATTTTTGAAAAAGTGATGTACGCTCTCATCTTTTAAAACCAACTCGTTATAAAAATAATCTACAACTTTTGCAATCGCTTCTTCTCCACCAAGTCTTTCATAAAGATTTTGTTCCATATGTTTCCACTCCGTTCTTCACTGTAAAGTACTGCCATTCTCATTATAACTAGAATTACTTCACGGGAGCAAACTAATCCTCTTGCGCTTACTTTATACTAAGGCATGATATCGCTAACTGAAATAATAAAGAGAGGTTTGTCATATGATTTACAACCTCTCGTTTTAGTCATTATTCCATTAACGAGGATCCTCATCCCAAGACAGGGTAACGACCCTCGTTGAGTCTCCTCTTTCAATTTCTTCCTGTGTTGCCTTTTCGCTTAATTCTTCATCATCGTCAATGCCAGTTGCTATAGTCGGTTCATCTTTCTGCAGTTTTTCTTTATCTTTCATCCAGTGTCCCTCCTTTACACTTATTCTCCCTTAGAATGTGTAAGAAGCAACCATATCCTTTATGAGAAGCTACTAATTTTCAATTGAATATCCGGACTGATGTATCGTGCGTGGTCTAGTGGATCTATACCATTGCAAGCATAGAATAAAGATAATAATGATATCTACAACATCTCCACCGTAATACATAATCATCCCCCCCGTTTCTGCTTGAGACGCTGCTACACCCTCTGGCGGGTTCGCATAAATATATTTTGACAAAATCCCATGACCAGCTAGGGCTATGATTAAAACGATCGAGCGATACACATAGCTAGTTCGATGTGGAGTTGGATCAATATAGATCATGGATATGGTAAAAACATACCCTGCTAAAAATACATGGGCATGAATCAGAATATGAAGTCCCATCTGTTCGTGCATAGCATGATATAGATTCGTTGTATAAAGAATCCATAACCCTCCAATATTCAATAGAGATGCAAAAATAGGGTCCGTAACAGTACGGACAGGTCTAGTTCTTAACAATGTCGTTAGCTTTCTTGCTGATGTTACATGTAGAGTCCGCAATAAAAGAGTCATTGGTGCTGCTAGAGCCATTAACAACGGGGCAATCATCCCGAGTAATAAGTGTCCAATCATATGTACTGTAAAATCAACATGTGCTTGCTTAGCTAATGGGCCCGCAATTGCCATGACTGCACAAACAATACCTATTACCCATAAAAAAGTCCGATACAGTGGCCATTGTTTGTATTTTTGATTCGAAACAAGAACCGCCATGATATAAATAATGAGAGCTACCAAAAATGGGATAGCAAGAATGAGCTGTGGAGCGACTCCCATCATATGTTCAACATGTGTATTATGGTGCATATGCTCATGCGTGTTCACTTGAAACAGTCCCCCCGTGTTGAATGTCACGGCTCGTCCTCCTAATGAGAATCCAACCTATAATGATTAACACAATAGCACCAATATTCCAGATTAGATCATAAACAATTACATTCTCCACATACCGAATTTGATGTAGACGCATAATCTTGTGTTGAACGATTCCATCATATAATTGGAATACTCCTGCCCCAAAGAAGACGCCGCCCCACCAACGTGTCATCCAAGCTGCGTTTCTCCTCCTCAAGTCAGCAACCAAAAACAAACCTCCGATTGTAGCAAACCAACTGAACGCGTGAAACAATCCGTCAGAAATTAAACCAATATCAGTCGTTGATCTGTCGTAAAAATGATGCCATCTTAGCAATTGATGAAATACCACCTCATCAAAAAAAGCAATCAGGCCTAGTCCAAATAATATCCCTGACCATAGATTACGCTTTGAGTATAGCTGTCTATTTGTTAAATTATTGGTTTCGTTGTTCATAGTAACTCCTTATATTAAATGTACACTTTGTTACCGAATATTAACAGTCTAGCCGGAATTGAATGTCTGTAATCAATTACAACGGCGTTATTTATCCAAAAGTACAAAAAAAGAAGTACATCATTTAACAGATGTACTTCTAAACTTCAAAAGAATCTCTCTTATACTAAATCACATGCCCTACAAGTAAAAAATAACTAATATGTTAGAATCCGCAAAGCCCATAAGCAATTAGTGTTTAAAGCTAGTTAACCAGATAAATCACGGTTCTTGTATCCAATAAATCCAATAATGATAAATACCACAGCAATGCTACTCAACACGAATAATATAACAATATTCATTTCTTCAACAGGTAGCTGTGGGATATGACCAAATGGTGAAAGCTTGCCTAACCATTCAGGAAATTGTAGTAATTCACCTAGATAAACGACTAGAAATGAGTAACCTAAATAAAGCCAGGATAAGCCTGTAAACTGCGGCTTATAACCGATTAACAGTACTGAAAATCCTATCATAATCCAAATAGCTGGCAAATAAACCATCGCTGCATTAAACATGACCATAAACGAAATGGGTTCCTCCATTACAGAAACGGATGCAGACCATAATCCAAGTACGGCTAAAAATACCATAGCAAAGCCAAAAGAGAAAGCTAATACAAAATAACTCCCCATCACTTTCGTTCGAGATACAGAGCGAGATATTAAATGTTCAGTAAGATCTTTTTTTTCCTCTCCTTTAAGCTTCATCATAAACATCAATGCAGGAATAGTACAAACCATCGTAATTACAGACATTAACATCGTTAAGAATTGTTCCGTTAACGATAAACCTTCTACCGGTGGTAATATTTGACTCATCATTTCGTTATTTAAAAAGAAAGATTCTAGGTCGCCAAAAACAGAACCATAAGAAAGACCTAACACATACATGCCAATCGCCCATGTGATGATCCCTGTTCGTTGAAGCCTAAACGCTAATCCAAGAGGACTTTGTAAAAACGGTGAAGCATACTTTCTCCCTGGTTTTGAAGGCAGAAACCCTGAATCCAAGTCCCGAATTGTATTCAAATAAAAAGCGAGTGCATTCACCACGATCGCAACACAAATTGTTAGAATAATCGGCCACCAAAAATTGTTTACATATACTTCTGTTCCTAAAATCCAACCAAGCGGTGAAAACCAAGAAAGCGTTGCGTTACTTACATCACCAACTGCTCGAATGAGATAAGCAATTCCTAATATAGTAAATGATAAGCCAATGGTTCCTCTTGAATTCTCTGAAAGCTGAGCAAATAAAGCTGTGACAGCTGTAAAAAAAATTCCGGTTACCCCCAATGCTGCTCCATATAAAAGTGAACCTTCTAGATTCATACTTTCAATTTGTAAACTATATAATCCGATCCCAATTACAATAGCTAATAGTACATTTAAACTACTTACTACCCCAACGGCTGCTGAAAGGTTTGATAAGCGGCCAACAGAGAGGGACCTGATTAATTCAATCCGTCCTTCTTCTTCATCTGCTCGTGTATGACGTGTTACGAGTAAAATGCTCATGATCGCTACAACGATTGCTGTAAAAAGCAACATTTGGTGTGCCATCATTGGACCTGCCGTGTAGTTATCTAATCCATAGCCAGGTCCAAGCATAGCTGTCATAGCTGGATTTTTCATTGTTTCGGCAATGGCCTGTCTCTCTTGATCTGTTTGGTATAAATTCGTAAAAGATGATGCTGTTACAATAGTAATTAAGGCAAGAGATGTAATCCATATTGGAAAACGAATTCGATCACGTCGAATGATAAAGCGAGCCATTTTTCCTGTTTGTTTAGTTAGCTGCTTCCACATTACGAATTACCTCCTGCTCCTAAACGAGAATTCTTTCCTGGACTTTCATAATGACGCATGAATAAATCTTCTAATGTAGGTGGTGAACTTTCTAGTTTTATCAGGCCATACTGAGTAACATATTTCATGACTTCGTCTAAATACTCAGAGTCCACTTGGAAAGAGAGTGTCTGTTCCTTTTCTTGAAAATTATGGACCCCCTTAACTTCGTACAGTCCAGTGATTGGAAGCTTTGTTTCAATAAGCAAGTTCGTTCTTGTTAAGTGACGCATTTCCTGTAATGTACCCGTTTCAATTATTTCACCTTGGCGAATAATTCCGACTCTATCGCATAAGCGCTCTACTTCCGATAAAATGTGACTTGATAGCAATACACTCTTTCCGGCCCTCTTTGCTTCCATTACACAATCTTGGAACACCTTTTCCATTAACGGATCAAGCCCAGATGTTGGTTCATCGAGGATATACAAATCTGCCTCTGATGCAAAAGCAGATATTAACGCAACCTTTTGGCGATTTCCTTTTGAATAAGTACGGCACTTCTTTGATGGATCTAGTTTGAATCTTTCAATAAATTCGTCTCTGCGATTTTTATGATGGCTGCCTCGTAATTTCATAAATAAATCAATGACTTCCCCACCTGTTAAATTTGGCCAAAGATTCACATCTCCAGGTACATATGCAAGGTGTTGATGAATCGCTACTGCATCTTTCCATGCATCTTTTCCAAAAATCTTTGTTTCCCCTTCAGATGCTTTCAAAATACCTAGCAAAACTCGAATAGTTGTTGACTTTCCAGCTCCGTTAGGACCGATAAAGCCAAACACTTCTCCAGGCTTCACTTCCAAATTCACACCTTGTAATGCTGTAAATTTGCCAAACTTCTTTGTTAAATTCGTTGTTTTTATAATGGTCATTTTTTGGGCCTCCTCATGGGAATTAAGATTCCCCTTTCTATTATATCTATAAAAAATATGAAATAAATTTACTTATACATTTCATAATATACATAATATATCTTTCTGACAAGATGTTATGAACTTTATCGTTTGTTTTATTTCATATTTTTTATTACAATCTTTATAGAGGTGAATGGAATGGATGGTTTTCAACGACGGAAAGAACAAAAGAAACGGAATATCCTTGAGGCTGCATTAACGTTGTTCATGGAATACGGCATTTCAAAAGTGTCCATTTCAGAAATAGCTAAGGAAGCCAATGTATCACAAGTGACCATATATAATTATTTTGAAAGCAAACATCAATTAATTCACGATGTATTTATTTATTACGTAGACAAAGCATCGAGTGATTTTGAAAAGATTGTCTATAGCGACACTCCTTTTCCTGATAAAATCAAAAGAATTATTTTTAATAAGAAAGAAGTAGCGAAACAGATAAATGAAGAATTCTATCAATATCTAATGAAAGAATATTCAACCGAAGGAAATTATATTGAGAAGATTTACGTTGAAAAAGCAGTTCCTTATTTTACAGTTTTGTTTAAAGAAGGAAAAGAACAAGGGTTTATCGATCCGAACTTATCAGAAGAAGCGATCCTATTTTATGTTCAAATGTTAAAAGATTATATTCAAAGTGAAGACGTTTATCAAAAGATCCTTCCATTAACTGAAGATATAACGAATATCTTTTTTTACGGAATAATAGGCAAACAAGAAAAATAAAAGAACTGTATTATAAGCACCAAAGAAATAATCACATATCAGATAAAAAAGGGATAAACATATTAATGTGGAAATAGTTAAAAATCGCAGGGTGAGGGGGAACGCTGGTGATCGTTCGTGAAAAAGTAAATAGCTTTGTTTTGGTAAAGCAGCATGACCATGCAGTTATTTCTGGTCAACTAGCTGAAAATTGGAATGAGGACATTTTTCAGGATGAAAATAAGAGAGAAGACGTTATATACAGTGTATATCAGCATGACCGTGGATGGATTGCCTTAGATCACACACCGTTTTGGAATGATTTGCATAAGAAGCCGTATTCGTTTATCGACTTTCCTCTTGTACCTAAACTAGTGCACTATAAACATGGGATTGATGAAGTGGAACAAGAAAATTCATACGCAGCTTTGCTTTGCAGTCTCCATTTTTGTGCTTTATTAAGTTCTAATGACAATGAATACCAGTGGTTTTTATCTCATGAAGAAGAAAGACAAGAAAATTTAAAAAATCAACTCGAAATCAACCCTGAATGCCACGAAAGTTTGCTAACTTCTCATTTTTACTTACTTCAATTTTGTGATCATTTGTCACTATATTTATGTATGAATAAACCTGGAAAACAGAAAAGTTACCAATTTAATAATTCAGACCTAATTCCATGTACAAATGGTAAGAAAATCACTGCATATTGGATAAATACTAAGCAACTTTCTATAGCCCCATTCCCTTTTAAAGGTGAGTTCGAAATTAAGATCAAATATAAAGAAATTATGAAAGAGGATATTATTAAAGTAGGTCTAGCAAAAGCTTATGAAGAGGCGGGTTATCAGGAATATACAGTAAGGATCATGAATAGTGAGAAATAACATATAAAATAATCCCCTGATTTATGTATGTTCAAGGGATTATTTTTTGTTTAAAATTTCAGTTGATGATCATTTGTTAAATGAATCTAGGCATGCTTTACATATACACGACTTATTCTTAAGTTCTTTAGGAACTAATTCAAAAATCTCATGTGGAAACCATTCTTTCGTACACCAACAAGAGTGATAGCCACAATGATTATCATTCTTACAGATCGGACACTTATTGGAGCAAGTAAATTCATCATTCACCACACACACACCGACCTTTCTAGCCCGTTTTTAAATACCTACTGTGATTTGATAAAGATCATATGTTTAACTTTGAAGATAATGTATAGAAAAAGAGACAGGAGTAAATTCCTGCCTCAACTTAAACATTTAATTATGGAAGTTTGTTCCATCTGTAGTAGCTTTGATAATCCCTGCACGAACTACAAAATCACCAAAGTGTTCGCCTTCCTCACGTTCTTTCGCATAACGAGGAAGAAGTACTTTTAATTCATTTAAAATTTCTTCTTCTCCAATGTTTTCACGATACATTTTACTTAAGCGACTGCCGTCAAACGCTGCCCCTAAATACATATTGTACTTACCAGGAGCTTTTCCAATGAAGCCGATTTCGCCCAGTGTTGGACGAGCACAGCTGTTTGGACAGCCTGTCATACGGATCGTAATCTCTTTATCATTTAAGCCGCTCTCATCGATAATCTCATCAATCTTATCGATTAATTCAGGCAAATAGCGCTCTGCTTCTGCCATCGCTAAGCCACATGTTGGAAGCGCAACACAGGCTAGCGAGCTACGACGAATAGCAGAATAATGCTTGCCGTCTGTTAATCCGTATTCTTCAATTAGTTCGTTAACCTTCTTCTTCTTTTGGCTTGATACATTGGCAATGACTAAGTTTTGGTTTGCTGTTAGGCGGAAATCACCTTTATGGATTTTGGCAATTTCGCGTAAACCTGTCATTAATTTATAATCGTCAAGATCTGTGATTCGCCCACCTTGAACGAACAACGTAAAGTGCCACGTGCCTTTTGACCCTTTCACCCAACCGTAACGGTCACCATTATGGTCAAAGTGATATGGCTTTGCTTCTTCAAGCTTCCATCCAAGGCGATTTTCTAATTCTTCTTTCACTGCATCCAGGCCAAGTCGATCAACCGTATATTTAAAACGAGCATTTTTCCGTTCAGAACGGTTACCATAGTCACGCTGGATCATAATGATTTTTTCAGCTACATCATATACTTGTTCAGGTTTACAGAAGCCGATGACTTTAGCTAGCTGTGGATACGTTTCCTTATCACCGTGTGACATTCCCATACCGCCACCAATGGTTACGTTAAAACCAACTAATTTGTTATCTTCTACAATAGCAATGTAACCAAGATCTTGTGAGAAAATATCAACATCATTAGATGGTGGAACCGCTACACCAATTTTAAATTTACGCGGTAAATAAAGTGGTCCATACATTGGTTCTACTTCATCTACATCTGGTGTGCCAGCAACTTTTTCTTCATCAAGCCAAAGTTCATGATACGCTCTTGTGCGAGGTAGTAAATCGTCACTCAACTGTTTGGACCATTTGAATACTTCCTCATGAACCTCAGATTGATCAGGGTTTGGATTACACATAACGTTTCGGTTGACGTCACCACAAGCGGCAATCGTATCTAGCATAGATGCATGGATTTCTTGTATCGTGTTCTTCATATTCCATTTTAAAATTCCGTGCATTTGAAATGCTTGACGTGTTGTTAGCTTTAATGTTCCATTGCCATATTTTTGAGCAAGCTCATCCATAACTAACCATTGCTCCGGTGTTGAAACCCCACCTGGAGTACGAACGCGTAACATAAATTGATATGCAGGTTCTAGCTTTTGTTTTTGTCTTTCATTTCGAAGATCGCGGTCATCTTGTAAATAGCTTCCGTGGAACTTCATTAATCGATTGTCATCATCTGAAATTCCCGCACTGATTCGATCTAACATCGTTTCTGCAAGAGTACCACGTAAATAATTGCTTTCCTCTTTGATGCGTTCGACATCACTTGGAGGACCGTCCGGCGCTTTTAATATTAATTTATTCACCATCTATCATAAACTCCTTCCAATACCTAAATCAGTATACATCACGCTGATAACGTTTTTGTTGCTGCATGTCAGAAAGATACTTTTCTGCATCCTCACGACTCATGCCGCCTTCTTTTTCAATAATATCAAGTAACGTGTTATGAACATCATGCGCCATTTTTTTCTCGTCACCACAAATGTAGAATGCAGCACCTTCTTGGAGCCATTCAAATAATTCCTTGCTGTTTTCTAACATACGATTCTGTACATACACTTTTTCATCTGTATCACGTGAGAAGGCAACATCCATTCTCGTTAATACTCCATCCTTTAACCAATTTTGCCATTCTGTTTGATATAAGAAATCCGTGACAAAATGCTGGTCACCAAAGAAGAGCCAAGACTTCCCTTCTGCACCTTGTTCTTCTCGTTCTTGTATAAATGAACGGAATGGGGCGATACCTGTTCCAGGTCCAACCATGATGATTGGGGTATCAGGATTTTCTGGTAACTTAAAGTTTTGGTTATGTTGAATGTAGACAGGAAGTGTATCACCAGGCTGAAGTCGATCTGCACACAAGATTGAACATACACCATTTCTTTCTCTTCCATGTGCCTCATATCGAACAGCACCAATCGTTAAATGCACTTCTTCTTCATTTGCTGATAAACTACTAGCAATTGAATAAAGACGAGATGGTAGCTTTCTTAAAATTGAAATAAAATCTTGAGCTGATCCATTCCATGGTCCAAAATCGGAAACCAAATCAAGCATATCGCGACCATCAATATATTCTTTCACTTTCTCATCATTTGCTAAAAGCTCTTTTAAGTCGTTATTCTTGAGAAATGCAGATGCTTTTTCAAGAAGAGCTTTCGTTAAAACTGTAATTTCGAAATTTGTAGTGAGAGCCTCTTTTACTGAGCGGCTTTCGCCTTGTTTATTAATCTGTACTTCTTCAGTAGGGTTTAGATTTAATTCGTTAATAAGTCTGTCTACAAGAGTTGGATCATTTTCAGGGTAAACACCAAGACTATCACCAGGTTCGAATGTTAATCCAGATCCTTCTAACGATAATTCAAGGTGACGTGTTTCTTTATTCGATCCTCGTCCATTCAAGTTAATATTTTCAAGGACTTCCGCTCGGAATGGATTAGTTCTTGAATAGACCGTATCTGTTTCCTGAGCTACAGCTGTTGTAGGTAAAACCGCTTCAGTCCCTCCAGCTTGTGCTTGACTTAAACCTGCGATTACACCTTCTAACCATTCAGCTGCAGGCTCGTCAAAATCAAGATCACAATCAACACGATCATTTAGGCGCGTACCACCAAGCTCCTCTAACTTTTGGTCGAATTCTTTCCCTGTTTGACAGAAAAATTCATAAGAACTGTCACCAAGTGATAACACTGAATAGCGAAGGTTCTCTAACTTCGGGGCCCTTCTACCGTGAAGGAATTCATGAAACGACAATGCATTATCTGGAGGATCCCCTTCTCCGTGAGTACTTACGACGATAAGCAAATTATGTAGTTTCTTTAAATTGTTTGGTTTGAAATCATTCATCGATGCGACAGTAACATCAAACCCACGTCCTTCAAGTGTTTTCCCTGCATTTTCTGCCAGTCCTTGAGCGTTTCCTGTTTGCGATCCATAAAGAATGGTTACTTCCTTAGAAATGGTTTGCTCTACAACGGGCGCTACTGATGGAGCTGCTGTTGGCGCAACCAACTGCTGTTCTGTCCCTGTAGTAGCAGCAATTGATTGACTGGCTGCAAGATACCCTGTCAACCATACTTTTTGAGATTCTGTTAATGTCGGCAGAAGACGGTTAAGGAGATCTGCCTGCTCCTGATTAAACGGACTATTCATTACCTGAAGTTGCAACAATACCCACCTCACAAATATATCTTAAAATTATAGATCATTTTAGTATGAATGACTCAATTCAACAAATTTCACTGTATAAAATGATTTATTTTATCGTATCTGTATAATTCCTATAAGTCAAATTGGATTTTGTTATCTCAATCATTAAAAAAACTTATCGTAGAAAAATGAATCATTTATTTTGAAATTAGTGTACCCTATTCTTGATCTGTTATTTTTTAGATATTTGCAAAAAAAAAATGAAAAAAATCAACCGAGGTCGGCTGATATATCATTGATCACAAACATAATCTACATATTGTCTGGCAAAATTATCAGCTGCTTTTTCATGAGGGATGTTTCGATACTTTTTTTTCTCTTTATACGTATTTCCGTCTATCATGTTATTGATAAATCGCTCATAATGATGCTCTCCTCGATCAAAGTAATCAAATAAGCGTTCTTTCTTATTTTTACCATTGCCTCCGATAAGAGCATGAATATAGTGTCCGACTTCGTGTAAGAGCACAAATGCAGCATATTCAAAACAGGTTGTACGATTTTTCTTCAAATCAATAACGTATTCCTTATTCTGAAAACACTCTGTTACTGACATAATGTTAATATAAATAACGGGTTCAAAGTATCCTACATCATTAATGGCTAATTCTCCAGGAAAATTAATTGGCTCATCGGTAATATAGCAGGTTAAATCAGTCACGGCTTCTTTGAAGATAGAAGAATTTAACCATCGAATGGTTTCACATACTCCTTCTAATCCATGATGTGCATGTTTTTTAGAGATCTTAAATTGACTCTGTAAGTAATTTTCGCTCTCATAGATGAAATTCAAACATTTTTTGACCTTCATATTTGCACCTCCCATGACATCGTTTTTATAAAACCTCTGTTAAGGGAAAGGAAATCTTATTTATACTTATGATAAGAAATAGGATGAATGAACAACTTTTCAAAAACACAAAAAAGGGGTGTCTCAAAAGGTCTATTTTTGACCTTTTGAGACACCCCCCCACGTCTGTTCCGGACTTTGGGCAGCCTTAAAAAATGATTCAACTTTTAGTTAGGTAATCAGTTTTTCAATTTCCTCTTTAGAGTAGTTTCCGTCTACTCCGGGTTTAAATAGTAAATAATCTATGATTTCTTCATTGCTTAATTCAACAAATTGTTTTAACCCTTCAATAATCATACTTAGGTATTCATTAGAAGGTTTGGAAAATGGAACGTCTAAATCCCAATCAGCTGTAAAAGTATAAATAGGTATCCCGTCTTCTTTTCCGAGAAATAGGATTGTCCCGTACCAAGAATCTCGAAGTGTTTCATATTTATTTGATTCTACTCTTTCTAGGTTAATGTCAAATTCAAAGCCGTTATTTTCTTGCTTTACCACATCCATAAATTGCTCTTCAGTAATTAAATACTTTCTACTATATGTTTTGTGTTGTGGGACTTTTGTTAATCCAATAAATCCAACCCCTTGATTTTGCCACCGCTTAGAATTCTTAGCAAAATATAAAGGGTAATTCATAATAAATGTTGCCTCATCTAGTGGAAGTGACTTGTCTCTACACCCCACTTCCACTTTTTCTGAGCCTTCAGGTTTGCCGCCTAAGATATAACATAAAAATCGTTCTCTACTTAAATTAGAACCATAACTAGCGTACCAAACATATTTCTTACCATTACTCACTTCCATCACTTCCTGTTATAAATCACTGTTTGCAATCCAGCACTCAGCGATAAAGTCTGTGAAAATTTGTTGCATTCTTACATCTTCAGTCGCCATTTCTTCCGGATGCCATTGAATCCCTAATAGAAAAGGATGTTTTCTTACTCCCTCTACTGCTTCAATGACACCATCTGGTGCCATAGCTACTTGTTTAAGATCGGTTGATAGTTGATCGATTGACTGATGATGCATACTGTTAACCCGAATGTTTTTAGCGTTGATCATTTTATATAACCTGCTACTTTCAGAAATTGAAACTTCGTGAGTCGGCTCTGACCGTTCAGCTTGTTGGTAGTGATTCAATGCAGTTAGATTAAATTTTTCGATATCTTGAATAACAGTCCCGCCTAATGCGACATTTAACATAGTGATACCTCTACAAATTCCTAAAATAGGTCTGTTATAGTTTAGAGCTTGTCTTACAATCGCTATTTCCAACTGGTCACGTCTTCCATATGTTTTTTGGATTTTAGGGTCAGGGACTGCACCGTACGAATGCGGATCAACATCTTCACCATTGCTTAATATAATGCCATCACATACAGATACCCACTCTTCTGCTAACTCATCCTTGGCTATTGGAATGACAATAGGCACCCCACCTCCGTTTATTACCGCACGAATAAACTTTTCATGTAAATTTATACTGCGAATTTGATTATGATTTACTACAGTACTGGTTATACCAATAATTGGTTTGGAGTTTCTCAATTGTAAATCTTCTCCCATTTTGTAATTATTTTGTGTTAGTTTAAGCGATCTAGGATGAAACCATTCGTAATCCTCGAATAGAATAAATAGACATTCGATTTTTATTAATTTGTAGCATCTAATTATTGATCATATCCGATTGTAAACGCATCCATCATGGTATCCTTCTTGTCGTAACAAATTTTGAAACAAGCCAAAGTTTATGAACCTATTAGGATTTATTTAATTTCATAGTTTCTTGATAGAAAACCTAATTTTTATGCGTTTTTATAAAAGCTCTAATTTTAATTCGGTTTTACTTTTAAATTCCCTCCATAATTAACCACTATCTAAGCTAATTCATTTGGTTCAATATTTTGTCCTACATCCAGCTCTACATTAGGGATTTGTTGCAAAAAAGAGAAAGGGATTGTTCCACTTTATGAACAACCCCATAAGAAAAATCCCTATCATGTTATTTCCTCTCTCTAACCTCTCTGCCTTCTGCTCCAACAGAGATGCCTGAGTTCGTTGATACATTTTGATCTTCTACACCTAACTTTGGTTTTTTCGTACCTCCAAGATATGGAGTCTTATGCTTTTCTTGAATTTTACTGATTTTATCGTAATCTTGATTCATCAAATGACCTCTCTTCTTTTTGTAAATAATCATCTTCAGATTATTAGGTTTTATTATTTCGTTTTATTTATACCCTCTTTATGCTTCGTGAGCCCAATAAAACTAAAGGTGTTCTCCCATAATATGAAAGAACACCTTGTATATATACATTAAAACATTCCACTTTCTTTTAGTCTATCTACGGCCAATCTCAACACGTCTTCTTGTTGAACAAGAGAAATGCGTGTATAGCCCTCACCTTCAGATCCAAAAGCGACTCCAGGTATCGTTACAATTCCGGTTTTATCCATTAATTTATAACTAAATTCTTTTGAGCTATAGTTTTTCGGAGTCTTCGCCCAAATAAACATGGAAGCACTTGGTCGATCAACATTCCAGCCTAAAGAATGTAAGCCATCGACAAGAATGTCACGTCGTTGTTTGTAAATCTCCCTAAGTTCGTTGCTAAAATTATTGGTGTTTTCTAATGCCCGAATAGCTGCATATTGAATTGGTAAAAATACACCGAAATCAAGGTTTGATTTCAACCGATTTAATCCTTGAATGACATATTCATTCCCTACAACATATCCGATTCTACATCCCGCCATATTAAAGCTTTTTGATAAAGAGTTAAATTCAATTCCTACCTCTTTAGCTCCATTAACAGATAAGAAACTAATTGGTTTTCTATCGTAATATAACTCAGAGTAAGCAAAATCATGAAGGACAATAATGTTATATTTCCTAGCAAAATCAACGACCTTTTCAAAAAATCCCTTCGTCGCCATAGCTGGTACTGGATTTCCTGGGAAGTTTACGATCATCATTTTTGCTTTTTGGCGAACTTCTTCTGGAATTGAATCCAAGTCTGGTAAAAATTGATTTTCCTGACGAACTGGCATCGAATATGGAACAGCTTCTGCTAATGAAATTCCTGCAGCATACGCTGTATAACCTGGATTTGGAACTAGGATTATATCCCCCGGGTCTGTAATGACTGATGGGAGATGTACGAGTCCATCTTGTGACCCCATGACCATCAAGGCTTCTTTTTTATGTTGAATAGAGACCTCATATTGTCTGTGGTAATAGTTTGCTACAGCAGTAAGAAATTCTGATGTTCCTTCTAGAGAATAACGGTACAAATTCGGGTCCTTTACTTTTGAAGCTAGCTCTTCTATTACAAAACTAGGAGGCGGCAAGTCGGGGCTACCAATACTTAAGTCAATCATTTGTTGCCCCTCTTGTATTTTTTTACTTTTATATGTGTTTAGCTCATTAAAAATACTCGTCTGAAAAGCATTCATCTTTTTAGATAAAGCAATCGCCATGATTCATTCCACTCCCTTGGCAAATTCTATGTAATGTTTAATATTATATCAGTAATTGGACAAACTGTAAGTCCTACCCCTTGAAAAAGAAAATGGGGATGTTCCAAAGGTTCTGCTTTTGACCTTTTAGCACATCCCCAAAACCATTGTCAGCTCTGTTCCGGACTTTTGAGACTTCCCTATAGATTTAATTACGATTTGAGTATGATCAGGATGGTCTCCCTCAGGCTTTATGTCTAGCTCACTTTCACTTTTAGTAAATCCTTCACTTTCTTTATTTACAGTATGAGTATTTCCTCATGACATAAATGTTTCAAGCATACTCTTTAAATCCATTCCCGTACTTTCTTTCAGGCTTTCTTGCAAGCCAAGCATTGTCTTTGTAATATTGTTCGTAATTTTTGCAGCCCCATACATGTCTGGAATAACTTTAACCTGATTCCTCCGCCACGAACAATCTTTAAACTACGACCGTTTTCATCACCAAAGATGCGGGTATCCTCTTTTGGGTCACCTAACTTAGGCCCTGTAATAATTAATGATTGATTCGAACTTGCTGTTTTATAGCGTCTTTTATAAATAAAAAATGCTATTCCACTCCCAACTATAAGAATGAAAAGAAGTGCCCCGACCAAAATGAACCAAATAATGCTCATCATAAGTATCCCTCCTACAAAAGTAATTGACTCCTCCACGTAAAAATTGTCTATGACTAGCTTTTTGAATCATCCACCATAAAACTGCCAACTAATTTAGAAGGGTAATTTTTGTCAAAGAAGTAAAAAGACTGCTACAATATGAACGATACATACCTTTTCTGAGGGAGTGGTGACGCATGCAATATAAAACGGTTGGAAAAAGTGGGTTAGTTGTATCCGAATTATGTCTTGGTACTATGACATTCGGAAAAGCTACACCGGAAGATGAGTCTATTACAATGATTGATCAATTTCTAGAAGATGGCGGGAACTTCATTGATACAGCGGATGTTTATGTTGGTGGAACATCTGAAGAGATCGTCGGTAAGGCAATTAAAGAAAAGCGCCATGATGTTATATTAGCTACAAAAGTACGTATGAAAGTAGGAGACCGTCCTAATGACGTTGGTTATTCACGTAAACGAGTAATGGATGGAATTGAAGCAAGTTTAAAACGATTACAAACAGATTATGTCGACTTGTACCAGCTTCATGTTTGGGATCAATTAACGCCTATTGAAGAAACATTGCGAACACTTGATGATTTAATTTCATCTGGAAAAGTACGGTATATTGGTTGTTCTAACTTCTTAGCTTGGCAACTAATGAAATCTTTGTCTGTCAGTGAACAAAAAGGCTTTGCTAAATTCATCTCCATACAGCCGCAATATAGCCTAGTCAATCGCGAAATGGATCGAGAAGTCATGTCATTATGTATTGAAGAAGGCATTGGTGTTCTTCCGTGGGGACCTCTTGGAAGTGGCTTTTTATCAGGAAAATACGAAGGGTTGGAAACTCCAACATTTGGTCGATTGTCGCAAGGGCTCCAAGGGGAATCAAGCTGGGAAAACAAAGGACTTGCTCGTAACTTTCATATTGTTAACAAAGTAAAAGAAATTGCAAAACAAATAGGAAAAACGCCAGCACAAGTCTCGTTAAATTGGCTATTAATGAAAGAAGGTGTTACGTCTCCAATATTTGGTGCTCGTACACTTGAACAATATAAAGAAAATATTGGTGCAACCGGATGGAGGCTTTCAGAAGAACATTTTAATGAACTTAATGAAGTGAGTGCCTTACCTTCAGAATATCCAACTCGTTTTATCGAAAAATTTCGTAGGGAACTTTAACATGCCAGATCAAAAAGGTGCATAGCTTGGCCTTTTTGATCTATTTTTGGTTATATTGAAATTGATTTAAATCGACCTTGTTGTTAATAACCGGAACCCCTTCTCCTTCTAGTGCCATCGTTTGATTTATTTGTAACTCTTCATCTAGAAGGCTTATTTCTCCTTTTGCGTTTATCACCCTGTGCCATGGCAGTTTATACTTCTTACTCATTGAATGAAGAATGCGAGCAACCTGTCTAGCTGCTCTTGGATTACCAGCTAGTTTGGCAATTTGCCCATATGTCATCACTTTACCTTTTGGAATGTGCACGATTATGTCAAGTACACGCTCAGTAAATGGTTGCATCTTTTCTCTTCCTTTCCTTTTGAAAAAAGAGCAATGGAAATATGAACTTATTCCACCGCTCTTACTAATATTCGTTCTTTATAAGCTTTATTTTTTCGTTAATTCAATTGCTTTTTTAATATCTTTAAATGAATTTGATTTTCCATACATTAATACCCCGCCACGATAGATTCTGGCACCGAAAATAGCAAGGATGACGATTGATACAAGCAACACAACAATGCCTAAAATTGGTTCAACAGGAGGAATGTTTAACATGCCAACCCGAAGGAACATAACCATTGGTGTAAAGAATGGTATATAAGAGGTAACTGTAACGAATGTCGACTCAGGCATACCTAATCCAAACATGGCGATAAAGAATCCAATCATAACTAAGAACGTCATCGGTAAAATCATTTGCTGTACATCTTCAATTCGACTAACAAGTGAGCCTAATAATGCTGCAAGAGTAGCATATAGAAAATATCCCAACAAAAAGAAGACAATAGCATAAATTATAATCGCAGCTGATAGATCACCGAATCCAAACACATCAAAGAATCCTCCAACAAGTGCTTCTTGGTTTCTCATTATGGATAAGTAGCCAACTAGAAGCAATACCGTTAACTGTGTTAACCCAACAAAACCAATCCCAATAATTTTTGCAAACATTTGCTTAACAGGTGAGACACTTGAAATCAAGATTTCCATGACTCGTGAAGATTTTTCCGTAGCAACTTCAGTAGCAATCATGTTTGCGTACATGATGACTGAGAAATAAATAAAGAATAATAGAATGTATACAATCCCTCTTGCCTGATTTAATTCCTCTGCTGACCTAGCTCCTTCATTGAGTGACTCTTGGGTAAACATTACAGGAGCATTAAGAAGCGCTAATTCCTCCATTGAAAGATCCAGTTGCGAAGCGGCAATAGTTGATTGGATATGCCCAAGTGCAGCTTGGAGAGTAGAAGTAATTAGATTTCCAGATAATGAAGGAGATATATAGACCGCTGTTGGTAATTGATCTGAACCAAACGATAAGATTAAAAGTCCTGCATACGTTCCTGCTTCTACTTCCGTTTCTAATTCTACTCGTGAAGCTGTTGTTAATACCAAATCTATATTCTCATTTAACATATTCATTTCATCTTCAAGAACTGGAAATAATTGACCCGTTTCATCAATAATGGCAACTTGATCCGTTCTGTCTTCACCCTGAAATGAATCTATGATTAATCCAATATTCGCCATAATAGCGATTCCTACCGCTAATAATATCGTTGTCACAATGAAAGATTTAGCCTTTAGTTTAGAAAGATACGCATGTCCAAGCATGATCCAAAAATTACTCATAAGAAGTCCCCACCTTTTCAATGAAAATATCATGCAAAGAAGGTTCCTCTAGTTCAAACTTCCTGACAAAGCCTTTTGAAACGACTTTTTTAAACACATCTTCTGCTATAGATTCTGATTCAACTTGTAAGTGGATACCTTCTGTTGTTTTTTTCGACTTTAAGACACCAGGTATTGCCTCTAACATGGATAAGTCGAAATCAGCATGGATAGAAATATTTTTCTTCCCAAATGAACGTTTAATAGACCTTAATTCGCCATGAACAACAGGTACACCGTGATGCATAATACAAAGGTTTTCACATAATTCTTCAACATGCTCCATTCGATGACTTGAGAAAACAATTGTCGTTCCACTTTCTTTTATTTCTTTTACCGCTTCTTTTAATAGTTCTACATTAACAGGATCTAAGCCACTGAATGGTTCATCTAAAATGAGAAGTTTTGGTTTATGTATAACGGCTGCAATAAATTGAATTTTTTGCTGATTCCCTTTTGAAAGTTCTTCAACTTTTTTGTTCTTGTATTCCGGTACATTAAAACGCTCTAGCCAAAGGTCCAACTCTTTTACTATCTCTTGTTTTTTCATTCCTCGTAAGCGAGCAAGATAAATAATTTGGTCAATTACTTTCATTTTTGGATATAATCCGCGTTCTTCAGGGAGATAACCGATCTCTGGTGTTGTGGAATAATTAATTTCTTTCCCATCCCACGTAATCTTCCCCTCAGTCTGATCTAACAAACCTAATATCATACGAAATGTAGTGGTCTTTCCGGCACCATTTGCACCTAAGAAACCAAACATCTCTTTGGCTGGTACTTCAAGTGATAAATCATTCACTGCGGTGAAGGTGCCAAATCGTTTTGTGACGTTTTTTAATAATAAAGTCATCCTTACCCAATCCTTTCCCATTAATAGCTATAGCAATTCTACCATTATTTTGAAGTTATCGTAGATTCATATTTCTTTTTTACGTACAAGCAAAAGAAAAGTTTCAACTATCTTACAAAAAGGAATAGGGATTGTCCTAAAAGACGTAGTTTCCTTTTAGGACAATCAATGAAAGGAATTGGTTTCTTCTCTCAAAAGGAAATAGAGAACAGACGGAGTCTTATTTCATTACAAACTATTTTTCATGTACCACAAAACGTACGGTAAGGCCGATTTGAAGGCTCAGGCAGCTTTGAATATTCAACTTGTTCAGGGGAGTGAGCATACGGATCTGAAAGAACATTAAGAAGTCTCTCCATTACACCATAATCTCTTTTTTCCACCGCGGCATCTAGTGCTTCTTCTACTCGGTGGTTTCTAGGAATGATCGCAGGGTTGCTTCGTTTCATCAATTGTTGAGAATCTTCTTTTGATTCCTCTTGTCTGCTTCGTCTTTCCTGCAGTCTGTTATACCATTCATTAAATTCCTCTTTTCCAGATAGAATCGAATCCCCGAACTTTTCAAAAGTTAAAGCAACAAATGTATTCGTATAGTCAACGCGATACGTATCCATGATGCTAAGGAGTTCATCAATTAGAGACTCATCCTGTTCCTCTTCAGTAAATAGCCCCAGTTTTGCTCTCATTCCATTGAGCCAATGAGTGCGATACAAATTAGCAAATTCTGAAATGGCATCTTGAGCTATTTCGACAGCCCGCTCTTGATCGTCATGTAACAACGGTAATAATGATTCAGCAAATCTTGCCAAATTCCATGCACCTATTTTGGATTGATTGCCATACGCATAACGGCCGTGAATATCTATCGAACTAAATACGGTTTCCGGATCATACGTATCCATGAAAGCACAAGGGCCATAGTCAATCGTCTCACCGCTTATTGTCATGTTATCTGTGTTCATCACCCCGTGAATAAAGCCAACGAGCTGCCATTTAGCAATAAGTGAAGCCTGAAGTTTTATTACCTCCTTCAAAAGAGAAAGATAACGGTTATCATCCATTTCAACGTCTGGAAAGTGCCGTTGTAGTGTATAATCGGCTAACGTTTTTAGTTCATCGACGGAGCCCCATTTTGCGGCATATTGAAACGTACCAATACGAATGTGACTCGCTCCGACACGAGTAAGAATGGCACCAGGGAGTTCGGTTTCCCGATATACAGACTCACCAGTTGTCACTACCGCTAGGCTCCGAGTTGTAGGAATGCCTAATGCGTGCATCGCTTCACTCATAATATATTCCCGAAGCATCGGTCCTAAAGTCGCTCGTCCATCACCTCCGCGAGAGTAAGGCGTTCTTCCTGAACCCTTTAGTTGGATATCAAAACGCGCCCCTTGAGGAGTCATTTGTTCACCTATTAAGAGAGCTCTACCATCACCTAACATGGTAAAATGCCCAAATTGATGCCCTCCATAAGCTTGGGCGAGTGGAATAGAATGATTTGGAGCCTGATTGCCAGCGAAAACTTCGACACCCGTATCACTCCGAAGGTCCTTGCTGTTCATTCCTAACGATTCCGCTAAACGTTCGTTAAAAATCACTAATTCTGGGGAACGTACTGGGTTTAAATCAATTGTAGAAAAAAACACTTTAGGAAGCTGAGCATAACTATTATCTAAATTCCATCCTGTTTCATTGTTTGAATTATTCGCTGTATCTGTCATTATATCTCCTTTAAAAAACTTTATCTTTTGCCGTATGATTTACCTGTTTAAGGTTAGCTTTTATAGTCTTTGCTTCAGTTCTTTGATTATTCTTTCCTTGGTTGCCATTTAAGTCATGATGTGAGAGTTGATATTATGGAAAACGCCAGCTATGAGAAACATTCATAGCTGGCGTAACGTATGTACTAGTTATATTTCGAAATCAACGCCAATGCTGTCCACTCTTCCAACTTCTCTAATAAAGGCTGCTACAGCTTGGTGTTCGGCGTTTTCCACATATGCATCAAGTGCAGCTTTGTCCTCAAATCGAACAGTGAGCACAACTTGATATTCCTTGCTTTTCTCAGCAATATTTAGCCCAGCTTGAAGGTCGACAATCCCTGTTAAATGGTTCTTTAACGCTTTAAAACGGTCTACTACTTCTTGTAATTGCTCTGGAGTTGTTGCGTCTCCAAATTTCACTAAAACGGTACGATTAATCATACTAATTCCTTCTTCCTGCTTTTCATTTATTTACCAAACTATATTTTAACGAACAACTGGTACAGATGCAATAATCATGCTTTGGATATACTCGACTCTATACCGATTAACAAAAAACCGATTATTTCGAAAGGCGAAATGGCTGAGAGTATGGTATAATTTGTATATCCTTGTTTGTTTATAAAGGGGTTTTTATATGTATACAACAAAGTTTTTACGTTTAATGGAAACATTTTTTATCGGTCTTATAGGCGGCTACTTATTTAATCTAGGTAATCTCCCTCTGCCTTGGGTGTTAGGGCCATTAACCTTTGTTATGCTTTGGCAAGGGTTCACAAAACGGCAAGCCTATTGGCCAAGTACAGTTAAAAATAGTGGATTAATTGTTCTTGGTATTTATTTTGGAATGTACTTTACTGTCCAAACTTTCTCATCTATAGGTCCTTATCTGGTAACCTTTGTTGTGTTAACCGTTGCTCTTATCGCTGCAAGTATCTTTATTAGTTCTGTTATTACAAAGTGGATCGATGTTGATAAAGTAACTAGCGCATTCGGCTCTATTCCTGGGGGTTTAACCGAAATGGTTATTGCTAGTGAATCCCTGAATGCAAGATCTTCATTAGTTGTTATTTTTCAAACCGTACGTTTGATTACGGTCTTATTTGTTGTTCCAACAACGATTATTTTCTATTTTACTCAAGTTGGGTCATCTGCTTCAGGCCTCTTCGAATCAACCGAACCTGCGGTTGGTGGTTGGAGCTATGCTTGGTTTATCCTTCCTGTTCTTGCTGGATGGTTATGCCGAAATAAAATTCCAGCTGGAATCGTAATAGGTCCCCTTGCATTAACTGCAATTCTAAATATAAGTACGATTGACTTACCATCTGTTCCTAACACCTTTTTAATCCTTGCTCAAATGGCTGTAGGAATCGGCCTTGGTAAAAACATCTCCTTTTCTGATTTAAAAATGGGCGGTAAATATAGCCTTGTTTATTTTGGGGTGTCTATCAGTCTGATTACTATATCTTTTGGATTAGGTATCTTATTAGCTCAATTGACATCTTTAGATCTTGCGACAGCGATATTAAGCATTGCTCCAGGAGGGTTAATTGAAATGGTGTTAACTGCATCCATTGTAGGAGCAGATCCGGCCATTGTCAGTGCCTTTCAACTTGTTAGAATCCTCCTCATTATTACGTTCGTCCCCCCATTTTTAAAATGGTATTTTAGAAAAAACGTGAAACAAAATGCAGCATAAGAAACAAAGCGGAGTCTCAAAGGTCTGATTTTGACCTTTTGAGACTCCCTCTTTCATGTTCGAAAATATGTCAGTTTGAGATAAATAGAACCGTATATTCTCCATACCCCTCATTTTTAAAATTTTCCTTTGCTATAAAACGCAAGGCTGCAGAATTAATACAATATCTTCTTCCCCCTAGTTCTTTTGGTCCGTCCTCAAACACATGCCCAAGGTGCGAGTTCCCTATTTTGCTTCTTACTTCGGTCCTGATCATTCTGTGTGACTGATCTAGCCGTTCTATTAAATGAAAAGATGCAAGCGGTTTGGAAAATGTTGGCCAACCGCACCCACAGTCATACTTATCCGTTGAAGAAAACAGTGGTTCACCTGAAATAATATCAACGAAGATCCCATCTTTTTTAAACTGGTCATACTTGTTTTCAAACGGAGATTCCGTAGCATTTTTTTGTGTAACGTCATACTGAATAGGTGTTAATTTTTTAAGACGAGGATCTTCTTTTTTCACTTGCCAATATCGGGTGAAAAAAGCATTTCTGCCAGAGCATTTGTAAAGGTGATGATAGTGAAATGGTATCTTTTTATAATAAAACTGATGCTTTTCTTCAGCACGATAGAACGGTTTAGCTTCCAACAAACAGGTCACAATGGGTTTATCGAATATATCGCTATTTTTTAATTTTTCTTTAGACTGTTGAGCTTGTGTTTTTTGTTTTAGGTTATGGTAAAAAATAGCTGTTTGAAATGGTTTTCCTCGATCCTTGAATTGCCCAGTCGCATCTGTAGGATCAATAGCCCTCCAAAATACATCTAGTAATTTAGAATACGGTAGGACTTCCTTATCAAAATAAATGCGAACAACAAGCCTGTGACCAGCTTCTCCTGACATCACGTCGTTATAAGATGGATCTTCTGTCTCTCCTCCAGAATATCCTGCTGTTATTTCCGCGACTCCCGGCAACTCAGCAAAAGGCTGCATCATAAACCCAAAGTGTCCCCCTGCAAATATTGCACATTCTTCCATACAATTTTCACCTTTACCACTTTAATTTATTGATGGTTTCTTTTAATAATCCAATATCATGATCATCAAGACCCCAATATTGAATCTCTTCATTTAGTTCTCCTAATGTTCCAAATTCACGAACAAACCCATTTAGGCGAGCAGCAATGGTTGATTTTACGAATGCATCATGCGATTGAAATAATTGAAGAACGGATTCATAAGCTTGTTTATAACGTTTCAGGTAATATTTTTGATGTTTTTCCTCCGCAAGAAAAAATTGATCAAAGGGTTTCAACTCTGTCTCTATTTCTGTTTTGAGACGTTCCTCGATCCTATTTTTCACAAAAGTCGCTTGGTTTTTTTGTTTTTCGTTCCGATACAATACAAGAGACATGTATTGACGTCCCCCATACCCATCTTTCCTCGGACGGTGGTGACTCCAAAATACATCTAATAATTGTTCAAAGCTTACCAAAGCAGGGTCAAAGTCTATTTCAACAGTTTCTGTGTGGTCGCCCATTTGTCTGTACGTTGGGTTATTTTTCGTTCCTCCTGCATAACCAACACGTGTTTGAATGACGCCTGAAAGATGCCCGAACCGAGCATCAGGTCCCCAAAATCAACCCATTCCAAGAGTTATGGTTTCAACAATAGGAGCGTTTCGAGAAAATTGACCTTCGTTCATCTTTACACCTCATTTTCCTTTGTTTTATGAATGAATGTACATTGTTCCTCTCATACTAAATGAATCTATTGTTAGTAAGCAGGTGAGAAGTTATGTACTTTGGAAGTCATGTCAGTATTCGAAATGGTTATTATTCTGCTGCAAAAACCGCTCATAGTCTTGGAGCCACGGCCTTTCAATTTTTCCCTAAAAATCCACGGAGCATTACCGTTAAAGACTATGATAAAGACGATGCACATCAGTGTGCAACTTTTTGTTCTAAGCATAACATAAAGTCTATTATACATACTCCTTATCCGACTAAACTGATACCCGAAGATCAAGAACTAGAAAAGCTGATTATTTTATCATTGATTAACGATTTAGAAATAGCTGCAGCCTGTGGTTCCATTGGAGTAGTTGTTCATTTTGGTACGACAAAAACGCTACCACCCTTAGAGGGTTACAAGAAAAAGATTGATATACTTAATCAAGTGCTATCGCATTTTAGTGGAGACGCACAGTTGCTTATAGAAAATAACGCTGGGGCTGGTACCGATATGGGAATCACGCTAGAGGAGTTAACTCAAGTTCGGAAGCTAACTGAATATCCAGAAAAGATAGGGTTCTGTTTTGATACATGCCATGCATATGCAAGTGGGATATGGAACGGGGATAATTGGAAAGAACTCGAGAAAAAGGGAATGGATTTAGAATACTTCCCACATTTAAAAGCCATTCACTTTAATAACTCAAAATACTCTTTCTCTTCTCGAAAGGATCGACACGCAAACCTATTATCTGGCCAAATAAAAGTCGAGCAACTTCGTGAACTTCTCACATCAAGCTTGCTAACTAATATCCCCTTTATTGTAGAAACGCCAAAAGATGAAGGGACTACTCATCAAACTTAAATTCAATGGATGAAGGAAGCAGCATTATCTTGATTCTAGCTGTTAAGTTATTTCTCAACTTTATATTGAAAAGAGGGCACTAGAAAGGTTATTACCAGTGCCCTCTAAATCGACTAGTTTTCATTTACGTTGTTCGCTCGAAAAGTAGTCGTACTTGTACGAATAATAGAAAAAACATTAATCAGTAAACAACCTGCTGCAAAAAGAGCTAACAAGATAAAACCTGAACTATATGTTCCCGTCACTTCTTTTACCATCCCCATAACAAGTGGCGGAAAAAAACCTCCAATCCCACCGATCGCACTAATAATTCCAGTGACAGCTCCTGTGTTATTAGGAGAAACAGCCGGAACAAGTTTGAAAACTGCACCATTCCCTGCTCCCAATAAAAGAGCCATCACTATACAGCTGATACTAAAAACAGAGAAATTATCCAAGTTAATTGCCATGATAGAGGCACTTAGAATGATTCCGCTAAAGAGAAAAATGATGACTTGATTAGCTCCTAATTTATCCGCCAAATACCCACCTATTGGTCTGATAAGGGTAGCTGCAACCACAAACACAGCTACATTTAAACCCGCATCTACTGGTGAAAAATGAAATGTTTCTTGCAATAAAGTAGGTAAATAAAAACTAAATGCGACAAAACCACCAAAAGTTAAAAAGTAATATAAGGATAATACCCAAGTAGCCTTATATTTTGTAACAGAAAGTGCATCTTTTAATGTCTTGACTTCTTTTGGTTTTGGTAATTCTTTTGTTCCTAGCCAAAAAACGACGGTCATGATACTAAGGGCAAACGCCAGTCCCCAAAATGCCCATTGTAATCCAAAAAGATTCACGATTGAAGGAACTGTAAAGGATGCAACGGCAGTTCCTAAATTACCAATACCAATAATCCCTAAAACCAATCCCTGTTTCTCAGCTGGAAACCATTTTGTCACATACGTTATCGCTATTGTAAAAGTTGTACCTGCCATCCCGATTAAAAACGCCCAAAAGAGTAAAGCACCATAGGAGTTTGCAAAGCCAGCAGCAAACATCGGAAGCACACTAAAAAGCATTGTTAACGTATATACTTTTCTTGCCCCGTATTTATCTGCAATAATTCCCATTGGAATACGCATAACAGATCCTAATAAAATTGGTATGACAATAATAAAACTTCTTTGGGTCTCGGTTAATTGATATTGTTCTTGTAAAGTCGAAGCAATTGGTGAAAATACCGACCAAACGGCAAATGAAATCACCATTGCAACGGTTGATAATACTAATGCAGCTGTTTGTCCACGAGCTTGCACCTAAAACCCTCCTCTAGCTGTTTAAAGAAATATTTGATTTATATGTTTATGATTAGCATAGAGTAAAGTCTAGTTTAAAAATTCTAAATTATCTATTATATTGTCAGATATTATTACAAACTATTTAATTTGGAGTTATTAACTTAATACCAATTTAAAACCGTATAAAGCTTGTTCTTTCTAGGGTTTGATTTTTAATTTATAGAGAAGTTTAATACGTATGTTAACTTCTATAACACACATAAAAGCAATCCTTTTATAGTTTTTTTCCGAATCCGAAGTTTATATAATAGAAAAAACAGTTAGCAAGGTAACCCTAACTAACTGCTTCTCTAAATCGTACAAATTTCAACTGGGCAATCGCCACATTGCAAAAAGTCTTTTAAATACTGAATATCACGGATAACAATGTGATTGTTCTCATAAAAAATGATTTCTTCTTTTTTTAACTCATTCATCATGCGGTTTACCCCTTCACGGGTAGTACCGATATAATTGGCAATTTCAATATTAGTTAAATTTACATTGATTAAGACACCTTCATCATGCTCTACTCCATAAGAGTTACTAAAACGGATGAGCGTTGAGTACAAACCACCCTTTTTACCACACAAAATAAGATCACGAAACTTTGACTGTGTTGATTGATTTTGGATGGCTGACCACTTCATAAACGCTACAGCTAGTTCTCCATTCTCAATAAATAACTTCTCGATTATCGAACGATCGTAACGTATCAATTCAGCATCTTCTTCTACTGTTGCTGTTACAGCAACAGATAATTCATTAAATAAGCCTGCCTCACCCACTAATTCATCTCTTTGAAGAAGGCTCAAGGAGAATTCCTTTCCCTCTGAAGTCATCTTACTTAATCGAACCAAGCCTGACAACACTAAATACATGTATTTTGGGGAATCCCCTTCGGAAAAAAGAACAAAACCTGACTGCACCTTAATTTTCGTTCCTTTTGAAAGCATTAATTGTTTATTTTCTGTACTTAACTGTTCAAAAAAATGGACCATTCTTTGTTCTTTTTTTTCCATTGTTTCCCTCCTCACAATTTTAAGTTAACTTTATATATCCTAACACCTATAGAAAAGGAAGTAAATTGGATTATTACTAAATGGTTAATATTAATGGTAATAACGTATTATAAGTCCATTAGTGATGCTAGTATAGTTTCATGGACACAACTTAGTTAAGTTTCTATAGATTTGTTACACTATATAGAAGAAAGGTTGT